>JACPGD010000158.1 GCA_016182645.1 Candidatus Hydrogenedentota bacterium
ACCGGACGCTACGGGGGAAAGCATGCCGAGACGCAAAAACAGTCGCGCGTTCGCCGAGCGCGCGACTACCGGGACGGCAGCGGCACGCGCACGATGTCGTAGGGCGCCATGGTGAATTCCGGTATGCCGGGGATGCGCACTGTGGCAGCGTCGTCTTCATAGCTCAGCGCAAGCAGGTGGCCATCCGGCTGGATGCTGAGGAAGACCTGCGCGGGATGCGTGGCCTGGAGCGCCAGTTGCGTCCACGGGTGCAGGTTGGATTGTTGCAGCAGGACTTCTTTTACGAAATCGCCATACTCACTTGTCGGCTCCATATCGCCCTTGAAACGCCGAAATTGTCCGCTGCCGGTGCCGCCTTTGCTCCAGCGCTCAAAGGGTTCGCTTGAACCTTCGACGGTCGTCATCGGTCCGCGCGGGAACGATGGATAGATGACCGTCCCGCCGTTTCGAACCCACGCATCAATCATTGCGAGCACGTCCGCTTCGGCGATCTCGCCCCAGCAGAAGACCAGCGTCTTATAGCGGTCCAGGAAGCCTTCGCGGATCAGGTGTTCATCCAGGTAATCCACTTCGACAACGCGCCGCACCGCCGCTGCTCGCGGATTGAAGCCCCAGGCATACAAATGACGGAACGCGCTGTCCTCGAGTTGATTGAAGGTCTCCGGGTAGTAGACAGCGACATCGATAATGGGCGCTTGCCGCCAATTAAGCATGGGCGCTACGTGCAGCCACTTCTCAATAGACCCGGGCTGGGAGAAAATGTTCGAGTGGTAGGTGAACCAGTGATCACCGTTCGTGGTGATGGTCTCGAAAATGCGGCCGGCCGTTCCGCGCGCCGTGTGTGAACTGGCCGGCTCGTAGCCCAGCGGCATGTTGTAGAGCCTCGCCGCGGTGGCGGCGAGCCGCGTCGCATAGAAGTTCTGCTCGTAGCTGTCCGTCTCATTGGTCAGGCGAATGCCGCCACCTATACTCACCATGGACTTCGCCTGTGCGGCGTAGTCCGTGCCGGTCTCGCGGAAGCCCCAACCGCCCGCCGATTGATAGATACTGGTCTTCGGCATCGCATCGCGCGCGATCTTCGCCCACAATTCGCACCATTGCGTCATTTCGTCGGTGTACCACGTCGTGAAGTCGATCCGCTGACGCTTGGACCGCATGAATTCCGGCAGCACCATTTGAATAGAGTCAAAGTTAGGGTAGGCCGCGTCCCACGCGGTGTTCAGCGCGGCGATGTCCGGGTATTTCCCGTACAGGAACTGGCGATAATCGAGCAGGGCATAGGGATCCGCCGCCCACCAGCCGATGTGGATGTGCATGCGCTCGCCTTCCACGCCCCAGTTGCCGCCCGCGGGATATTGCGATTCGCCATAGTTCCCGCTCGGCCCCAGCCGCACCCCTTCGAAGATGCCCATCGGTTCGTAATGCGCGCCAATCGCATGCAGCACGCGTTCCACATGCCGGACATGGTGCGGACTCCACAGGCTTTGAATATCATTGGAGATGCCATGCTCCAGACACGCCAGCCCCACGTTTTCCTTGCTCTCGCGGAACCAGTCCGGCAACGCATACGCGGAACCCACAATCAGCAGGGGGAACCATTTCAGGTTGTACTGGCGCAGTTTCTCGACGACGGAATCATAGTAAGAAAAGTCGAATTCCCCTTCACGGTTCGGTTCCAGGCGCTTCCACGTCACATAACTTTCAATCGAAGTAAAGCCCAACACCCGCGCCAGCGGCGCCAGTTCGTTCATGGCCTGCAACGAGGCCTGAAGCGTGTTCATCCCGCCGCGCACATCCACCCCGGCGGTCGTCGTCAGCGACATCGGCCGCTGCAAGGTTATCATCGGCTGAACATTCGCCGGCACTTTCGCGTCGTGCTCGGCCCACGCCGCCTCGGACTGCTCCGGCAACAAGCGCACAGCATGCACATAGTCGATGCCCGTTATACGCAACTCAGCCGGGGACTCCACCAGCGAATGGGGGAGACGCAACGCAAACCACGCCTGGCGCGGTTGCAGCGTGTTCAGCCGCGTGTAATTGCTACTGCGCCCAATCGCCGCCAGCGGGTGTCCTGTTTCCGCGCTCACGATTTCCGGATCGATCAGCCCGGCGCCCTCATCGAAAAACTCCACCACCAACGTCCCGCGCGCACCGGCGAGATTCATCACTGGCGCAAGAGATATTGACCAACCGACATGCTCATAGGGGTTCGTGGAGGGGGCGATGTCGAGACAGGCGTAGTCCCCACGCTGAACGTGCCGGACTTCTTGAGTGTTCAGAAACACCTCAGGAATTCCCACGGCTATATCCAGGAGGGCTACACCCACCGGCGGCAGGGAGGGCTCTTGCGCGGCTAGCAAGGGCATCATCGAAAGAACAACAAACAAGACCCTGACAGTCACGTGCGGAAAATTCCTTTCGTTTCGTTACTTACTCAATCCCCAGAAAGCACGATGCGCTCTCGCGGCGCCAACTTGGCTTTATGCAGGCCATTGCTTAGCGAGACTGCTTTATCAGGCCAGCGCTTCAACGTCGCGGGCATAATTTCCATCAAGGGCTTGAGTTCAATTTCAGCGGCGTCGTCGCGATAATTCTGGATAACCCAGGCAGCGTGCGGGGGCAAGAGTTGGCAAGACACCCGCGCGGGCGCCTTGAAATCGATCATGCCAAATGCACTACGAATTGCCTGTACCCAGGAAGGCGGAAGGGAAAGCAGGCCCAAGCGCCGCGGAGACAGCAGCACTTCGTTCACCGCTTCGAAGTCGGCTTGGCTGAACGTCTCACAGTTTAGAATGATGTAGGAGCTCCGCTCCCCACTTACCGTGAGGAGGTAAGGCCGCGTTTCGCTTTTCGTCTGGGCCTGAAGTATCGCCCGCGCGCCGAAGATGTCAAGACGCGCGGCCAAACCAAGATCGGTCGGCAATGTCTCAGTTTCGTCACCGTCAATGATAGTTCGCGTCCGAACGGGCGCAAGCGTTACAGGCTCATTCAACTGGATCATCTTCGCCAGCACGGGTGAATCGACTGCCGCTAAAAATCCCGCAGTCATTAGCAGTCTTCTCATTCCAGGTTCCAACCAATTCAGGACTTTCTCGGCAATGGCCGGATCCGACGCCGCTTGAGTGGGCAGAAAAATCGTGTTCACATCCTCGGGAAAACGCGACACCGGTACGAGGGGTACGCCGAGCATGCCCAGCTGATCCAGTAAATACATGTCCGTCCCGGCATCGCTGCTGGCCGGTTTATAAGCAGGAATGCCACGAACCGGGTGTTGTCGCACCAGCTCCGCCAGTGCCGCCAGTTGTTCAAAATCATCCCGCAACAATTGATGCCCCGGATGGCCCTCGTCCAACGCACCGTAGCTGAACAGAACAAGTTCCGGCGCGCCAGCGAGCACGGACTGGTAGGCTTGATCGAGGAAATCGTTGGCGTCGCAATCCGCATGATCGAACCACGCCCCACCGATCTTTTCGCCGGCGATGTCATTGATCCAGCGGTAATTGATGAAGCCTTCGTAGGGCTGGGTAAAGCCATAGCGCTGCGTGTTGGCGCCGCGCGTTTCCGTCCCGACATAGACGCGGTCATACAACTGGCTCTCGCGCGGGACGTCATAGCCGAATTCGTGGAACAGGTCGTACCATTGCGGGAATTTGATGATCATCGTGATGTCCGGGTTCTCCTCGCGCGCAGGTCCGATGATCATCCGTTGCGACAGCGCCACCAGGAGATCGCGGCGGTACTCGGACCAATCGCGGTTGCCGCGCACCTTATCCGAAATCTCGCTCGTGTCGCCGGTGCAGAGGAAGTCGTCAATGATGATCGAATCAAACACGCGCGCGGTCGTGCGCACGACCGCTTCCAGTGCGCGCTGCGTTTCCTCCGCCTGAAAATTGAACCAGGTCAGGCCGGTGTTCGCCTGCACGCCGAAGCCCGGCCCTGGATACGTCGCGATACCACCCACCACCTCGAAGCCGCTTTCCTTCATGAAGTCGCGCGCGGCTTTCAGAGCCTCTTCGCTCGCCACCGTGGCCGCGCGATAGGACTCGAGGTAGACCCGCGTGATGCCCAGCCCGCGCAACACTTCGAGCGCGCGCTGCCGCGCCGCTTCCGACTCGGCAAAAGCAATGGTATCTCCCACAGTGACGTAGGCGCGCAATTGCAGCGTGTCCCGGTATTTCTCCGCCAGCGCGGGCATTTCTTCCGAGGTAACGGCAAGCGTATTTCCCGAAACAAGCATCGCTATCACTAAGAACGGTCGCATTGATGTATCCCCTGTAGCGTCCGGCCTCTGTGCCGGACGCAACCATGCAACACGGCACAGAGGCCGGACGCTACGGTCGAGATATTACTCCTGGCGGATGAGCCATACCTCCGCGAGGCGGGACTGCTGGCGCCAGTTAAGCTGTGACTCCTCGGGCCGGTCAAAGGTTACGGTCAACTTGCGGTCGGCGGTCAGTTGTTTGGGTACCGAGAATTCCTTTATACCGCCAATTTCTTTCTCGTAGCGCCCCGGCGTCAGGCGCTCGCCGTCCGCGCGCACAAATGCCTCGCCATAGCCGGTCATGCGCAGATGATAGTGCGCGTTCGGATCGAGATCATTGTATTGCAGTGCATCCGGCCAGTCTTGACTCACCTGCCACGAGAGCCGTTGCCGGCTGTAGCCGTTGTCCCACCACCAGAAAGTGGGAATGTTCCCAAACGCGATGGCCGGCACCGTGTTCAGCGCCTGCCCACGTACCGTATGCGGCGAGTTCGCAACATTCCCAATGTCGTCATAGAATCCGCCTGGTCCCGCTTCTTCCCAGTCGCGAATCTCGATCAGCCGCTCCCACTGCGTGTCCGCGCCGCTCACTGCGCGAATTCTCTTGAACTCATCTTCGAGCCACCACCGGTTATTCAGCGGATAATCCAGAAAATCGAGCGATGCTCCGCGTTCACTGCCACTCGCCTTGTACTTTTCCACGCTCGTTTGCAGTCCGATAGACTTATACAAGTTTTCGCACAGTTGAACGACTCGCTCGCGCAGTTCCGGGTGCGTTTTCTCCGTGTCGGCCTGTTGCACCACGGCCAGCGCCGCGCTCATGGCGTCCTCCGGTTGGAGGAACCGCCCCGGATCTAGCAGCGCGTTCGCCTGCCGCTCCAGTTCCTGCTCATACAGCAGCCGGTACCGCGTGTAGGCGTCATAATTCGCGCGCATCAGGCACATCTGCCAGCGCCAGTTCTTCGCCAGTTCCGGCGCGCGGCTTTCAAGCCTCTCCCACAACCCGAGCGTCGCCGTCACGCCGCCATTCACCGCCAACGGCCCCTCCCAATTCTTCTCCAGCGCCAGGATCGCGTCCACGCTGTCTTCCTCCACTTCGGGGCCAAAGAACAGCCGGCAATACTCGACCAGAATGTCCCGCGCCGGCATTTCGGAATTCCAGGCCATGCTGCTCCAGATGATCTTGTTAACGTCATCGTGAATGCCGTCTGAGTAACTGAGGAACCCATCCGTATCCGGCGCGAAGTTGTTGTGCAGCAGCCGCTGAAACAGCGGCGTCGGATTGATGCACTCCCGGCCCAGGGTCAGGGCAAACGCCTGATCAAGCCATAGAATGGGATACTCCGCGCGCACAACGTGGGTTATGTCCGGATAATGTCGCAGGCCGTATGCGCGCGGCAGACGCTGGCGCGTTTCCGCAATCGGCGGGCTCGACGGTCCGGCCACCACGCCCGTGAACCATTTTGGCTTGCTCTCGGCCAGCCAGGAATAAAAGTAATCCACCTGCTCCTGGTTGAAGCCCTGGAGCGACATCCAAACCTGTGCCTTGGGGTGATGCGCGTGCAGGATCTGCGCAATGTCTTTGAGGAAGGGCATTACTTCGCTGGGATGGTTGTCCCCTGGATCGCCGCCAGGGAAAAACACCGCGTCGAGGCGCGGACAGTCGTGGTAGAACGCCCCATGCGCGCGTAGCGCCGCCGTCCGCTTCCGCGCGTCCTTCAAATCAAAATCCGCCGGCGTCCACACCCAATAATCCAAATCGTACTTCGCGCAAATCTCGCTCATCACCCGGTTCATCTCCGGGCGCGTCAGGGGCATGTGTGGGCTGGGATCTTCATCCTGAAAGGGAATGTTCTCGATACAGTTCGTGCCGAACAACGCCAGTTCGCGAATGTACTGGTCATACGTCGCCGCGTCCCAGGCATCATAGCTGTTGGCCCGCGCGCGGTAACCGAGTTGATGCCCGCGGATGGCGTACATCGGCGCGGACACGGTCTGAATATCCGGCGGCAATTGCGCCGCGCCCTCGCGCCAGTCCAGGCGCCGCAGGAGATGCCCCACACCAAAGAGGACCCCGCGCGGGTCCGCGCCCGTGATGCGGATCGTGGTCAGCTTGTCCCCGCGGTCCACCGAAATTCGATATCCCTCCGCCTCAAGGCCCGCGTCGCCCTTCTGTTGTAGGTCCAACGCAATGGCCGTCCCCTCCACAGGCAGCCTTTTCGCTTGCGTGATTTCGCAGCCGGTTCGTTTGGCCACTTCCTCTACCAGTACCGTCGCCGCCACCTGCACCGGCTCCGGTACGCGCCGCCCCTCCACAACAACCACGGCATCACACAAATCGATCGGAGAAATGGCCGTTTCGCCGAGAGCGTTCAGCATCAGGACCGGAATGAGTAAGAGTGGAAGCCGACTCGGAATGAAAAACATGGTGTGGTCCCCTTTCGCATGGCATGGCTGCGCGACACGGTTTATGACATATCCCGGCGTCAGGACTCAAGTAGCGCACCGTGGACGCGCCGTCCTCGTTACGTCGACTTGCGCGCTTCTTGGGGAGACTCGACGAGGACGTCGCGTCTACTCAATACACTGGTGTTCGTTAAGGCGCCAGCACGGGCGCCTCTGGATTCCCGCCTGCGCGGGAATGACGGTATTTCGGGCAATTTCCACAACTTTCGTCATTCCCGCGCAGGCGGGA
>JACPGD010000011.1 GCA_016182645.1 Candidatus Hydrogenedentota bacterium
AGCGAATACATTTCGACGAAGTACTTGTCGCGAAGCGCGGCGGACAGCGCCTCAGCCAGTTCGGGGGGCGCGATGAGCAGCGGCGCGTCCGGCTTTTCCGGGATCGCTGGCCAATAACCCACCCGGTGAAACGAACGCAAATACCACGGCAGCGGCCAATAGTCCCCGTCCGGCTTGATAATGTTGATTTGCAGCGCGTCCGCGGGCGCAATCGCACGGATGGTCTCGACGCGCTCCACGAGGTGGACGAGATCGGTGCTGGTGTGCGCGTAGACATACGGGTTCCGCACATCCGCGGCGTACACCGTCGTGCCGAGCCGCGTCTGCCGCGCCATGACATACAACACACCCAGCGTCAGCGTTATCGCCACCAGCCGCAGCCAACGCTTGTGCATGCACTTGATGATGCCGTGCAGGCCCAGGCCCGCGAGCAATAACATCGGCTGATAGAAGACAAGCAGGTTCCACGGTGTTTTGTACGGAAGCGCCGAGAGCAGCAAGGCCAGCGACCACGCGTAGACAGACACGAAACGCGCGAATAGGTGCGGGGAGGGTTGTGCCTCTTCTGTTGTTAGCCGTTTGCAGGGGCGCCAGGCCAGGAAGGCGCCCACCAGCGCCAGCAGCAGCACCGGCGCTTCGGTCCAGCGCGGTCCCACCATGCGGTAGGTATACGACAGCAACGTAAAGTAATAGTAGAACGGCTTGTCATGCAGGCCGCTGCTCCCCTGGCCCTCCGCCCGCCGCACGTAATGCCAATAGGTCAGAAGCGAGTCGAGCGGGCCCCGCCACCAGGTAAAGAAAGAGGAGAAGAACGCCACGGACACCAGCAGCCCACAAGCAACAAAGACAACCAGTGGCCGGGGCTTCCAGCCCCGCTCCCGCTGCTCCGCATCCCGCGAGACAAACACGACCACCACGTAGGCCAGGATCCCGGCGGCGAATACAAAAATGCCGGTTTCCTTGGTCGCATGCAGCAGCCCGGCGGCAATTCCACCCAGTACGGCCCACCAAGTGCCCCTTCCTTGCAGTATTTTCCAGGCGCAGACGATGAAGCAAAGCGCAAAGAAAGTGAAAAGCATCTCCTGGATGTAGTACCGGCTGTAATACACCATCACGTGCGAGATGGCCGTAAAGGCGCCCGCCCAAAACGCGGGCCACGGCCCCAACAACCGCCACAGGCCCAGGGTCAGCAGCACAAGCCCAAACCCAAAGACGGCGGGGACCAACCGGTATTGCCGCGCCTGAGCTTTCTCGTACGACGCCGCCCCCGTCAGGCGTAATACGGGCAATGCAAAATAATACAGCGTGGGCCCATGGTGCTCGAAGGGATCGTATCGGTATTCCCCCTGATCGTACAGCGCGCCCGTCTTCACCGCCTGGTTCGCTTCGTCCCCGTGCATGGGCCGCGCGCCCAACTCCGAAAACCGCAGCCACGCGGCGCCCACCACGATGGCCGCCACACCAATGGCAACTATCAGTTGTCGCAATTGCTTCGACTGCACGCTGATGCGGCGAAGCCGCAACCTCCCCATGTAGGCGTCATGCACCTCGTCCGGTCACTCGCCGTCGTCCTTGCCGACCTGAAGCCCGCACCCGCTACTTCATTCCAAACACTTCCACCTCGACATAGTTGTTCATGTCATTCGCGGTATTGCCTTGGCTGTATAGACGCACATAGCGGGCGTTGATGCCCTTTGCGTCCATGAGGCGGCCCTTGTGGTTCTCGACGTATTCCATGTCCTGGCCCACGCCCAAGCCCGCGGAGTCATCAAAGTCGTTGTTGTAAATCGTAGTGACGGCGTCCTTGAATTCGGCATCGTTTCCAACTTGCACGACAATATCGTGGTAGACGCGTTTCCCCTCGTGAAAGTGCCAGACCAACACGGCATAGAGCTTGTACTCCGCACCTAAATCAATCTGGACCCACTGCAAACCGGCCGGCAATTCGATCAGGCTGCGCTTATTGTAGTCTTTGTCGCCGTCCGTGAGTTGCGCAAGGTCGCCCTGCAGCGGGGCGGCACTGCTCGCGGCGGGTTTGCCCTTGGCGACATTGACTGTGCCCCTGGGCGCGAGAAAGGGCGGCCGTGGTTTATTACTTTCAGTTTCGAGGTGTGCATCCCAGTATTCAATCGGCGTGCCGCCGAAGAACGCCTCTGGCAGTTCGATCTTTATGGGTTCGAGGTCCTCCCCCTGCACGTCTGTGGAAGGCACGGAAGGCCCTTGCACTGGCGGCGGTGCTTCTGCCTGCGCCACGGTTGGCTCCGCATCCTTCCTCAACCTTGGAAAGGGAAACTCGCTCTGCCGATCTACAGCGGTGACGAGCTGGCTCAATTGCCGGTTGTTGTCCTCCAGCATGCTGTGGAGCCTGCTCGACTCTTCCTCGAGCCGCTGTGCAAGCTGTTGTTGAATCGCCTCGAGGGCACGGTCCTGCTTGTCCTGGAGTGTCGCGAGTTCAGCTTTCACGCGCTGCGCTTCTTCAGCGTCTTTTCTTGCGTTTTGCGCTTGCTGATGCAACGTGAACAAAATGGCTGCGACAAGAACGAAGAGTGTGGCGGCCAACGTCACCATCGACGCGGCAAACGGGGAGCGGTAGTCGTTCTGTTTCATCTCCGGTCTCCCATGGCAACGGAACTGCGAATTCATATCGCGAAGTTCCACCCCTAAAGCAAGAGCGTCCTCAAAGGCTACCCTTCAAGGACGCTCCACTTCAACCGGGGGCAGGATTGGTCAGCTTGCGGCCTTGCCGAAGACCTCCACCTCGACATAGTTGTTCATGTCGTTGCTCGTGTTTCCCTGGCTGTAAAGGCGCACATACCGCGCCTGCGCCCCCTTCGCATCCATCAAGCGCCCCTTGTTGTTCTCGATATAGGTCTTATCCTGCCCCACGCCCAAACCGGCGGAGTTGTCGTGATCATTGTTGTAAATCGTCGTAACGATACTTTTGAAATCAACATCGTTGGAAGCCTGCACGACGATATCATGATAGACACGCTTCCCCTCGTGGAAATGCCACAGTAAAACTGCATAGAGCTTGTACTCCGCACCGAGATCAACTTGGACCCACTGCAGACCGGACGGCAATTCGATCAGACTGCTCTTCCTGTAGTCTTTGTCGTCATCCGTGAGCTGTGTCAAGTCTCCATGGGTCGGGGCCGCACTGCTTGTGGCAGGCTTGCCCTTGGCAACATTGACCGCACCCTTGGGTGCCAGGAACGGCGGACGCGGTTTGTAACTTTCCTCCTCGAAGTTAGGAAGGTTAACCACGATAGGCGTTCCCCCGAAAAACGCATCCGGCAACTCGATCTGAATGGGCTCCAGTTCCTGCCCCTGCCCGTCCACTTGGGTTACTATGGCCGATTCAGTTTTCTTCTCCTGTTCCTTGGAGGATTCCTGTGCCCGGACAACCCCTGCCCCCAGCCCCGTGGCGAGCACAAACAGCGCGCAACCATAATACTTGTAACTCATCCTGTCCTCCGTCTGATTCTTCACTCGCGCATTCTGCGTGAGTGTCCCCACAAATGAAAAGCGTCCTCAAAGGCTACCCTCCAAGGACGCTCTACTTCAACCGGGGGCGGGATTGGTCAGCTTGCGGCCTTGCCGAAGACTTCCACCTCCACATAATTGCTCATGTCGTTCGCCGTGTTGCCCTGGCCATAGAGACGCACATAGCGGGCCTTGACGCCTTTCGCGTCCATCAGCCGCCCTTTGTTGTTCTCGATGTATTCCTTGTCCTGGCCAACGCCCAGACCCGCGGAATTGTCGTGGTCGTTGTTGTAGACCATGGCGGCATTGTTCTTGAATTCAGGATCATCGGAAGCCTGGACGACGATGTCGTGATATACCCGTTTGCCCTCGTGGAAATGCCAGACGAGGACGGCATACAGATTGTACGAGGCGCCCAAATCCACCTGGACCCACTGCACGCCCGCGGGCAGTTCGATCAAGCTGCTCTTCACATAATCCTTGTCGCCGTCCGTGAGCTGTGTCAGCTCGCCGTGTGTCGGCTCCACGCTGCTCGTGACCGCCTTGCCCTTCGAAATCAATTCCGTGCCTTTCGGCGCCATGAACGGTGGGCGCGCCTTGTAGCTTTCCGGCTCCAGGTTCGGTCCCCAGTAGTCGAGTGGCGTGCCGCCGAAGAACGCTTCGGGCAATTCGATCTTTATGGCTTCAAGCTCCTGTCCCTGCACATCGGCTTGGGTGACAATCGCATCGTCCGCCTTCTTTTCCTTCTCCGTCGCGGACTCCTGGGCCAGTACCGGCAACATGACAACGGCTGCCAGCGCCAAGATCCCGTACTTGCATAAAGCTCGCTTCATTCATCCTCCTTTGAGTAGACGCGACGTCGTCATCGCGTCACTGGCGCTGCGGCGGGTACGCCGCGTTTACAGTGTTTCCGACAGTGCGGCGGATGCGCCGCATTTGTTTTGGGTTCCCAAGACGCGGCGGGGACGCCGCGTCTGCATTGGGCAGTGCCAGACTATAGCAGAATCCCCTCACTGGATTCATATCGTTTTGCTTCCCTCTTGCGCCGCCTCACTCGAGTCCCGTCCGATTGGGCCGATCCGTTCAATCAGTCCGATCTTGCGGAATAGATCACATCGCGCTGGCAGCGGCTTCCGCAGGTGCCTGCGTTGCGCTTGCAACACTTTCGTACGCGGCGATCTGCTCTGGCAGCGCCTGCACATAATGACGGCAAAGCTGGCTGGGGTATTCACTCAACAGCCGTTCCCGCGCGCGGAACAATTGGCCCAGGCGCCAGTCGCGCGCCATGACGGCGGCGATCCCGCCCACCCCCACCAGACAGACAAAGATGAGCGGCGCCGGATCAACCAGCGCATATAGCAGCAGCGCCAGCAGCACCACCACGGCAAAAGTTATTCCCGCCCAAGTGCTCGGTTTCATCCCCGTGTCGGCCACCGCCGGATAGGGCGGTTCCGCCGGAACGCTCATCTGGCGCGCCGCCTCATCCAGACATGCGCGCACCTCTCCCACAGCCCGGCCCTGCTTCAACAGTTCGTCCTGCAGCTTGCGCGCAGGCTGCATTCGATGGCCTCATAGCCGTACTGCGCCGCGGCGTGCAATTTCTCCCGCAACCGGCAGATGACAATCTCCTGGTCCGGCAAATGATGATGCGCCAGGAACTCCCGCCGCAGCCGGGGATCTTCCACCAGGTCCACGCGCGCCTCGCGCAGCCGCTGCTCCAGAATGTCCACATAATCGGCGGCTTCCAGTTTCATACACTCACAACCTCCCGGCCCGCGGGCTGTTCTTGGCCGCCGGACGCTGTCTCGCGTAGCCCCTGCAACAGCGCCACTTTCGGTTGCAGCCGACTGATGATCGCCTCCCGCTCGCGCCGGATTTCGTCCTCACGCGCCAGCAGGTCGTCAATTTCGCGCTGGACGTTCCCCGTCGCGTTGTCGACTTCCCCCTGGACCAGTTCGCAAAACACATCGCAACGCCGGTGAACGTAGGCCGTCAGTGTTTCCACCACGGGCGCCACCCGCTGCCGTTGTGCATCCTCGACACCCTGAATCAGCAGATCAAGCGCGGCGCTCCGCACAATTGGCTCGAGCTTCTGGAGCCAGCGCGCTTCATTCCAGGTCAGCCGCGACACCAGCACGCCCACGGCCCCCACCAGGCTCCCAATGCCCGCACCGATGGCCGTTCCCACGATGGGCACAACCGAGCCCAAAACCGCGCCCGCCGCCGCGCCGACCAGCGCGCCATGCGCGCTGGGCGCCGCGTAGTTCGCCGTGGTGCTGGGCGGTGGCGCGAGCGGCACGCGCGGCGTTTCCACCGCCTGGATGCGCATGCCGCGCACCTCGCTCAACAGGTGCGCCACATGCTCCTCCAGCGCGTGCTCGGCGTTTGTCATCTCCTGTTGCAACGCCGTGACGATGCCCGAAACGTGCTCATCCACATGGTGCTCCAACTGGGCAAAAAGAGGCTTAAACTTTTGTCGTCGCGCCTCCTTCAGATGGGCGGGATCACGCAGCCAGTTCAAGGCCGGAAGCACCACCTCCTGGTTGATGATTTCGCGGGTCAACCGCTCGCGGACGTATTTGGTGTAGCCTGGGTGCAGCGCGCCGTCCGCGCGTCCCCCTTTGCACTTCACCCGGTATTGCGCCACCAGCCGTTCCGACTCCGCCCGCATCCGCTCCAGCTTCTCCCGCAGCACTTCGCGCTGCGCCCGCAGGTCCTCAAACTTGGAGGGATCCTGGGCGAGGTGCAATTCATTCTCGAGCGGCGCCATCAGGCTGTCCGCCCGGCCCCACAGGAACCGGCCCGCCGTGCGCAGCACCGTGCCCACCCGGTTCTCCCGCGCCAGAAACTCAAGCAGCCGTTCTTTCAACTCGGGGAACCTGCTGACCTCGATGAGGTAATCCGCGAGGGCTGCGCGCGGGTCTGCGCTGTTCCGGGCCTCGTCTTCCACTTCGGGCGGGATGCCAAGGCGATTGTCCTCTTCCAGGTCCTCCAGGTTCAGTTCTCTCTGGCGCAATTGCAGGCCGCGCAGGGCGCGGTAGCCGCTGAGGAAGAAGAGGTCCGCATTGTCTGGCAACTCATGACGGCGGAACGCTTCGCGCAAGGCCTTCGTCGGGCCGCGCTGGCCCGTGGTATCAAGGTCCTCGCTGTCAAGCTTGTCCGCCTTGTTCAAGACGAAGAAGACATGCCGGCCACGCCACTTCATGATCCGCTTGATGAAATTGAGGTCGTGGACGTTGCCGGCAAAGGCGCTGTCGACAAAATCGACAACAAGATGGCTCCGATCAATCACGTTATACGTGACTTCCTGGCGCGATTCCGAAATGGCATGCACGCCCGGGGTGTCCACGAACAGGATGTCCTCCTGCAAGACCGACGCCGGAATGACCATCGTGATTTCCTCTATCCGCTCGCGCAGTGGCCTCAAATCCGGAAAGGTCTCATCGGCCAGGACCGTCACGAGCGGTTCGAGGCTTTCCCGCATGGCCGCGGGCGAAGGACTGGGGTAGCGGATCAGCAGTTGCCGGTCCACTTCGCCAAACGCCACGGTGGCGGGGACCGGATCGAGCGCCTGCTCCAACGCACCGATCTCGCTGGGCATGGGCGTTTCGTCCAACAGCAACCGCAGTTCAAGTTCAGGACCGCGCTGAATAAAGGTGAGGCGGCTCGTGCACTCCTCGACATCCATCGGCAGAAACGCACCCCCGAGAAACGCATTGATCGCGGTCGATTTGCCCACGTTGAAGGTGCCGAGGAAGACGACGCGGTACTTGCCGTCCTCGACCGACTGCCGCTGCAAGCCCAGCGCGCGCTGCTCATACGCGCGATTCCCCCGGAAATCCGGGTCCTTCGCCACAAACTCCAGCAACGTGTCAAAGCTCTCCAGCAACTGATGCCGCTGCGCTTCCTGCTCCCTGAATCTCATGCCCGTCCTCCTTCAAACATCCCCCGCCCCCTCTTCCCATCGCCCCATTCCGCAAGTCCCCTCCGCCCCATCCACTCCATCCTTTCCATTCTTCCCATACGTCCTACATGTCCTAAACGTCCTATATCTCCAAACCTTCCTCATACCCGCGCCCCGTCCTGCTGCGCCAGGAACGATGCGGCCAGCGGCGATTGCAGCACCGAGGTCAACGGCAGGTGCGCATCCTCACCAGGGCACCGCCGCTCAAACTCATACAGCGCCAGCCGGAATCGATCAAACGAAATGTCGCACATATCGCGCACTTTCGCTTTGGTCTTCCGGCGCGCGTCATCGTGCGGGGCACGGCGGACCAGTTCCAGTCGGGCGGACAGCACATGGAACGCCGGCGCGGGCACAATCCCGTAATCTTCCATCCGCCGCGCGGCCTTCTCCTGGATGCGCGCCAGTTCTGAGGCGTTCATCAGGTCCGCCTTGTTCGCCACGATCATCAGAGACCGCTTGAAGATTTGCTGGTGGTAGGCAATGAAGTCCATCGTGTGTTTCGCGAACCAGTACTCGATGTCCGCGACCAGAACGAGCAGCGCCTGTTCCTGATGCGACAGTGTCTCAATTTGCATGGTCTCCAGCGTGTCGCTGGACATCCCCGGGGTGTCCACCAGTGCCAGGCGGGCAAAGGGACTTTCCGGCACCGACGCCGCCAAAGCGTTCCACTTCGCCGCACGGCCATTGTTGCCCCGCAACCCCGCAAAATCGTCCAGAGTCATCGGCTGAGAACGCCGATCCCGGCGCGAATAGCCCAACACCTCCGGCGCCGCCGCCCCCGCCACCACAAACGTGGGCAGAGAACGGCTCTCCTCGCCACTCATGGAAAGTAAAGGTGACCTCAAGAGGGCGTTAATCAACGCGGACTTGCCCACGTTGAAGTCGCCCACAAAAAATGCCATCGGTAGAATGGGAGTCGCTGGCTCGCCCATAACCATCTCCTCGCACGTTGCCATTCGGAACGCCGCGCCACGAGCGCTCCACCCAAGCGAACGAGAGAGACCCCCAGCCTCCCCCGGTCGCCGCGGGTAGTGTAGCACGCGCAACGGCGCCGGGTGAACTGCACTCGAACTTGGCATCCCACCGGAGTGTGGACGTCCCTGGCCGCGCTTCGGCCCTGCCGCGGACAAGGATGTCCGCGCTCCCGCAACAGAAAGGGGCCACCAATTCGGTGGCCCCTTGTAACACACTATCGCTGCTCACTTACTTGATAAACAACATCTCCTGGTAGGTCGGCAGCGGCCATAGGTCGTCCGCGACGATTCCCTCCAGCTCGTCCACCACCGCGCGCACCGCCGCCATGGCGGGCACGACCTCTTTGCAGTAGTGGTGCGCTTCTTCGTGCACATTCTTCGCGCCCTTGTGGGCATGGGCCTTCTCAAGCGCCTCGATGTTCGCCTGAAGCTGCTTCGTCAGCGTACCCAAGCGCTCAAGCAGCGACGTGTCCGCCGCGACGCCTGCGCTCTTCAGATTAGCCGCGGTCTGCGCCAGTTCGTTCTGGTACCGGAACGCCGCGGGCAGAATCAGTGTCTGCGCGATTTCCACGGCCAGAATGGCCTCCACGTTAATGGCCTTGCAGTACTGCTCGAAATAGATCTCCTCGCGGCTCTCGAGTTCGCGCTTTGACAACACTTTGTATTTGGAAAGCAGAGACACCGTTTCTTTTGCGCTGATCGTCGGCAGCGACTCCACCGTCGTGCGCAGGTTCGGCAGACCGCGCTTCTCCGCTTCCTTGTGCCAGCTCTCGGCGTAATTGTCACCGTTGAAAATAATGTCCCAGTTCTCTTTCATGATGCCTTGCAGCACCTTCTGCACCGCGCCGGGCAACTTCTTCTTGTCGCCCTTCGTCACCTGCTCAAGTTCCGTCGCCACGTAATCGAGCGATTCCGCGACAATCGTGTTCAACGCAACCAGCGGGCCCGCCAGCGACTGGCTCGAACCCACCGCGCGAAACTCAAACTTGTTCCCGGTGAAGGCGAAGGGACTGGTGCGGTTACGGTCCCCCGCGTGGCGCGGCAGCGGCGGCAGCGTGTCCACGCCCACTGTCAACGTTCCCGGACGCTTGGCTGTCTTCACGCCACCCTTCTTGATCTGCTCGAAGATGTCCGTGAGTTCTTCGCCCAGGAAAATCGAGATGATGGCCGGCGGCGCTTCATTCGCGCCCAGGCGGTGGTCGTTGCCAGCGTGCGCAATGACGGCGCGCAACAGCTTGCTGTGGCGGCGCACCGCACGCATCACCGCCGCACAGAATACCAGGAACTGCATGTTCTCGCTCGGCGTGTCGCCCGGCTCCAGCAGGTTGCCCTGTGTGCTGTTGCCCATCGACCAGTTCAGGTGCTTGCCGCTGCCGTTAATGCCCGCGAACGGCTTCTCGTGCAGCAGGCATTCCATGCCGTACTTCTGCGCCACGCGCTTCATGGTCAGCATGACCAACTGCTGGTGGTCCGTGGCCACGTTCGCGTTCTCGAAAATCGGCGCGATTTCGTACTGCGCCGGCGCCACTTCGTTGTGGCGCGTCTTCACGGGGATGCCCAGCTTGAAGAGTTCGCGCTCGGTCTCGAGCATGCACGCCAGCACACGCTCGGGAATCGCGCCAAAATAATGGTCCTCGAGTTCCTGGCCCTTCGGCGGCTTGGCACCGAACAGCGTGCGGCCCGCGTTCAACAGGTCTGGCCGCGCAAAGAAAAAGTTCCGGTCGATTAGGAAATACTCCTGCTCCGCACCGGCCGTCGAACAAATCATCGAAATCTCAACGTGCCCGAACAGCTTCAACACGCGCCGCGCCTGTTCATTCAGCGCCTTCATGCTGCGCAGCAGCGGCGTCTTCTTGTCCAGTGCTTCGCCCGTCCACGACACGAACGCCGTCGGAATGCACAGCGTCGTGCCGTTCGGGTTCTCCAGGATATAGGCCGGGCTGGTCGTGTCCCACGCCGTGTAGCCGCGGGCTTCAAACGTCGTGCGAATCCCGCCCGACGGGAAACTCGACGCATCGGGTTCGCCCTGGATCAACGCCGCGCCCGAGAATTCGGCAATGGCGCCGCCGCTGCCGTCCGGTGAAAGAAAACTATCGTGCTTCTCTGCCGTCAGGCCGGTCAGTGGGAAGAACACATGCGCGTAGTGCGTCGCGCCCTTCTCAATGGCCCAGTCCTTCATCGCCGTCGCGACCACGTCCGCAATGGACGCGTCCAGCTTTTCACCTGAATCGATCGTCTTTAACAGGCTCTTGTAGACCGCCTTCGGCAGGCGTTCCTTCATGACTTTCGAACTGAAGACATTGATGCCGAATAACTCGCCGGTCGGGGTCTCCGCAAAGTTCAGCGGCGGCGACATCGGCTTGTAATTGGTGACCGCTGAAACTGCTTGCAGGCGCGCTCTGCTTCCACTCATGGTGCTTTCCACTCCTCAGCTATTGCCCAAGAACACAAACTACTTCCCAGTGAGAGACAGGGTGGGGCTTATCATTACAGCAAGCACTATGCCACTTGCGCCGGAACCACTCTTCGTTCCACCACTGCCCCGGATTTCCTTGTTTTTCCGCTCGAAACGCTCCAGTTCCCTTGGTACTGGCGCGTTCCTGCCAATCCTGTTTCCTACGGCCTGGTAGCTTGTTGAGCACAAAAAACTACCAACTCGTAACCTTGCCCGTTCATGATCCACCAATCAGGTGCTCTTCCCTGCGATGGGGTCACTCGCCCAAGACCCGCCGCGCGAACCGCTAGTATACCCCTCTCCCCCCGCCTCGTCCACTAACTTACTTCTTGAGGCAACAGTTTCAATCCACGCCCCCCCGCGCGGGGGGGCGACTCCGTACGGGCTTGCCCCTCGTTCCCAAGTTGCACTTGGGAACGCCCCTGTCCCCGAAGTTGCACTTCCTCTTACGCCTCCGCTCGCAAAGCTCAGCTTTCCGTTCAATTGCGTTCCCAAGTGCAACTTGGGAACGAGAAAATGAACACGGGGTCAGGGGCCGTGGTTCGCGCTGAGCGCCTGCTTCATCCCCACGCGGGTGGGGAACACCTTGATCACGGTCTCGCCGACGCGGTTGTAGACGGTTCATCCCCACGCGGGTGGGGAACACTCCCCCATCGCACTGAAATACAGGTGCGGGTCCGGTTCATCCCCACGCGGGTGGGGAACACGCGTTGGGATCGTTCAAGTAGCCCATGAACGTCGGTTCATCCCCACGCGGGTGGGGAACACCCGGGGTGGGGAACACCATTTCAAGCATCACGCCTTGCTGGTAGGCAGCGGTTCATCCCCACGCGGGTGGGGAACACTCGCGTGGCACAGACTCGAAGAAGTTGGCCTTCGGTTCATCCCCACGCGGGTGGGGAACACGGTCCAGGTCCCGCTTTTCCACCGTCATCCCACGGTTCATCCCCACGCGGGTGGGGAACACGCCAGCACCCCCTTCAAATATGCAATTGAGCTCGGTTCATCCCCACGCGGGTGGGGAACACCCAGGAGTTGCACCCGTGTTTCCCCGCCTATACGGTTCATCCCCACGCGGGTGGGGAACACTCAATGGCGGCGGGGTCCGGCGTCCGCTTCTTCGGTTCATCCCCACGCGGGTGGGGAACACGCGCGGCGGAACGGCGCACCGAAATCAACCGGCGGTTCATCCCCACGCGGGTGGGGAACACCTCGGCTGCCGCGCGGGCCAGGAGAGTGGGTTCGGTTCATCCCCACGCGGGTGGGGAACACTAAGCGATCCGCCCGAAATAATGGCCGAGGTTCGGTTCATCCCCACGCGGGTGGGGAACACAACCGGTACTACCTGGTCTCAACCGAAA
>JACPGD010000159.1 GCA_016182645.1 Candidatus Hydrogenedentota bacterium
CGACCATCACTTTGTCCAAGCAGGATTTCGTTCACTCTTGTAATCAATCCAAGAACTTCCCCCACTCGACGCCTCGGTCTGTCACTTTGAATTTCCGCGCGCGGATGCTGGAACCCTCGCCTTCTTCGTAGTAGACGATGAGCGTGCTGCCGTCTTTAAGCGTGACCATGCTGGGGTAGGATCCAATGAAATCGTCCACCAGTACGCCCTCGCTCCAGGTGGCGCACTCGTCACGCGAAAAATGGAGGCTGGTCTGCGGCAGCCGGTGCGCACACACGATCACATTGTCCGGATTGCGGTGCAGGTAGGGCGCATGGCCGGGGAAGCCCATGGGCTGCGAGACCGTCCAGGTGAGGCCCTTGTCCGCGCTGATGGAGTAGCGCATCGGCTCTTTGGATGTGCGCTGCGCCGCGTAGAGCCGCCCGTCCTTCAACTCGATCACGTCTGTCTCCGCGTCGAGACGCAGGCCGCCATTGTCGATGTCGATGGCCGGGCTCCAGGTCTTGCCGCCGTCGGTCGAGCGCGTCACGGCGCCGTTGGCGTCGCCTTCGCTCTCCTGATAAAGGCCCAGGATCAGCGTGCCGTCGCTTAATTCACGGATCGGTGCGCTGCAATAGTACGTCTCGCTGATGCGTTCCGGCTCCGACCAGGTCTTGCCGTTATCCTTCGAGCGCACGAGCCAACTGCCGAGACCGTCCCATTTGTTGTCGCCCGTCTTGCGCAGCGAAAAGAAATTGCAGAGGATTTCGCCACTCTTGAGTTGCATGACGGAAGGATCGCGATCATCGTCCGGCCCATCATAGACCGTCTCGGCGGCGGTCCAGGTCTTGCCCTCGTCGGTCGAGTAGCAGGCGGAGACGCGGCCGCCTTTGGGACGCTGTTCGTCCGGCAGGCTCACGTGGATCCAGCCGGCATAAATGACACTCATCAACCGGCCATCTTGCAAACGGCAGACATCCGGAAAGGCCTCGTAAGCACCGGCGCCCGCGTCTTTGCAGACGTATACGAAGTCGGCGTTCTCTTCGAGCGCCGCCGCGCAGAACGCCGCTTGAAAAAGGGCGAGGCCGGTGGTGAATCGGGTGACAGTCTTCATCGTGGATCTCCATGTGGGACTTCAGGGACGGTAGTGCAGCGCTCGCCGAGCGCGGCACTGGACAGTTTACAGACTGAGTGCAGCTTAAGTCGCGCGCTCGGCGAGCGCGCGACTACCAAGCGCGACTTCCAAAGTTGAGGAACTTCTATCATATTCGTTACCGTTTCCCCCGGCTTCACAATTGCCTTGGGGAGACGAAGGGGGCCGAATACTGAAAGGATGTACTACCGTGAAGAGCTTCTTCAAGCGCCTTGGGCTTTGTCTGATTGTCCTGCCGCCGATCTCGGTTGCAGAGGCGGCGCATTATCTGGATCGGAGCGATTTTGGCCAGTTGTTGCCCACCGGAACCGAGGGGATCCAGATCTGGTGGTGCGCGTCCGGCTGGAAAATTAGCAAAGACCGGCCCGCGCCGGTGGCTGCCGGGAACGCCGTAAACTTGTCCGCCGCGCGCAATGAAGCAGACGCGGCGCAGGTGATCGTGCGGCCCGCCAAGACACTTGCGCATTCGGTGTGGGACTGTACCAACTTCTTAGGGCCTGGCGGGGCCAGCATTCCGGCGGCTGCCCTCGAGATACTGCGCGTGGGCTATGTCGAGGTAAAGGTCCCGACCGACCCGTCCGGCAAGGAGGGCGCCTGGCCCGACCCGTTGTTACCGGTGATCGGCGCAGTTGACCTGGAAGGCGGGGTTAACCATCCCTTCTGGCTGCGCATCACGGTTCCTCCCAGCACCGTGCCCGGCGAGTATAACGCCCAGCTTCGGCTGAAATTCGATGGCGGCGAGGTCCAGATACCGTTGCAGTTGCGTGTCTTTGCTTTTTCTCTGCCGGGCACGATGCACTGCGTGACTGCCTTCGGGTTCTCTCCCGGCGTTGTCTTTCAGTACCACGGATTGCAGAATGAGCAGCAGCAGCGCGAGGTGTTGGCGAAGTACTGGGAGAGCTTTTCGCGGCACCACATTTCCTCGTATGACCCCGCGCCGCTTGATCCGTTCGCGGTCACGTGGCCGGAAAAACTGGACACGATGCCAGTGGAATCGTTGCGGCCTACGATCAACTGGACGGGCTGGGACGTGGCGATGCAGGAGGCGATGGACAAATACCACTTCACCTCCTTCATTCTACCGACGGTCGGGCTGGGCGGCGGCACATTCCACTCTCGCGTGGAACCGTCGCTCCTGGGTTTCGCGGAGAGCACGCTTCAATATCAGGCTGCGTTCAAACATTATTGGTATGCGGTGCAGGAGCACCTGCGCGAGAAGGGTTGGCTGGATAGATCGTATATCTATTGGTTCGACGAGCCTGACCCGAAGGACTACGACTTTGTCAACAACGGGTTTCGGAAGCTCAAAGAGGCCGCGCCGGATATCCCGCGGATGTTGACCGAGCAGCCGGAACCAGGGTTGCTAGGCGGTCCGACGTTGTGGTGCCCGATCACGCCGGAATTCAATGTGGATAAGGCCTGCGTGCGCATGACGCAGGGCGAAAAGTTCTGGTGGTACGTGTGCACGGGGCCGAAAGCCCCCTTTGCCACGCTGTTCACCGATCATCCTGCAACCGAGCTCCGCGTGTGGCTCTGGCAAACGTGGCAGCGCGGCATTCATGGAATTCTTATTTGGCAGAGCAACTATTGGAACAGCCCGGAAGCCTATCCCGATGCGCCGCAGAACCCCTACGAGGACCCGATGAGCTGGATGACCAGCTATGACACACAAAAAGGCCAGAAAATCCCCTGGGGCAATGGGGACGGACGGTTTATCTATCCTCCGCTCGCGGCCGCGAATGGCAAACCCTCCGCGCCTGAGTTGGACGGGCCGGTCGACAGCATCCGCTGGGAAATGCTCCGTGATGGTATCGAAGACTATGAGTACATGCACATGCTGCAACAACTGTTCGAGGGCCGGCGCGAGACCTTGTCGGTGGAAGAGCGCAGCCGGATTGAAAAGGTGCTGGAGGTGCCCGCCAGCATCACTATGGACATGACCACCTTCACCCAGGATCCGGGCCCCATCGAACAACACCGGCTCGCCGTGGCGGCGGCAATTGAGCAATTGATGGATTAATAATGGCATGCTGCTCATTGAGTCCGTGCAGTAACGTGCAGTAGGCTGTATGCATCCGACTTCATAGCGCACAACCAACGCTGAGGGACAGAGTCATGACACTGACAAAGAAGGAGGTTCTCGAGTACTTGCGGGCTGGCAAATCCAAGTTCGAGCGCGAGTACGGCGTGCGGCAAATTGGCGTTTTTGGATCGCTGGCGCGCAATGAATCAACCCCTGAAAGCGATCTCGATATCCTGGTTGAAATGCCTGAACCCACTTTTGACGGATATATGGATCTGAAATTTGAATTGGAGGATCGATTTGGCGTGACTGTTGACTTGGTCTTACGAGAGACCCTTAAGGATGGACTGCGGCCGGTGATCGAGCAGGAAACTGTCTATGCCTAGAGAATGGCGGCAGTACCTGCACGATATTCTGCGGGCAATTCGCTCGATTGAAGAGTACCTGGTTGGAATGAACTTTGAGCAGTTCTCGGTCGACAGAAGAACACAGAACGCCGTCGTTCGAAATCTTGAAGTAATTGGCGAGGCAGCACGAGCTTTGCCTATCGAGGTCCGGGTGCGGGCGCCAGAGATTGAGTGGCGCAAGATAGTCGAAATGCGAAACATTCTCATCCATGCTTACTTTGGCGTAAGCCTGAGAATCGTGTGGGAAGTGGTGGAAGAGAAACTTGATCCACTTAAAACCGCATGCACTAGGCTCTTGGGAGCAACTGACTAACACAAATGCACTTCTACAGCAAGAAACGGACCTCAAGAAAACACGGGACTTGAATTCTTCGTTTCCTTCGTTCGCTTCTGTTCAATTCTCTTTCACTTCCTCCAGATACTCTTCAAATGCCTCCTTCACCTTCGCTTCTTCCGCGCTGCCTTGGTGCACAAGCATGCGGTATTTCAAGGTGAAGGACTCACCGGGCTGAAGCACGTGGGTTTGCTCGTGCGGCCAGGAAACGCCGAGGAAGGAGTAGTGGCGGAAGATCCAGCCGGGGTGGGGGTACCCGGGATTGTCCGGGTGCTGGAAAATGGCCACACCCACCTGCGGGGTTGGTGTTGCCGCTTCATCGCTTCCGTCCCCGACTTTCTCGAAGGAGACATCCGCCCAAGGGGTGTCATAGCGGAGCTGGTCTTCGGGTATCTGGCCATCCTTTGTGGTGAAATGCATCGGTTTATGTGCATTATCTGGCCGGAAGCAGAGCCCGCCATAGCCCTTATTTTCCGCGCCAAGGAAGGTGACCATCTTCCCCGAGACATTGCTGAATGTCATGTCGAAATCAATGGCTCTTTGATTGTTTGTAGTGGGATATGTTGTTATTGATATCTTTTCGCGCACCTGCGGCACGCTCGGCGCATCATCGAAGACCCAGTGGTTGATCACCGCGATTTGGGCGGCATCGGCTGCGAGATGCCTGCTAAGCATCTCCTGCACCTGATGCGCGCCGTCCATGGACCACACATCAATCTTCCGGTCGCCCACAGTGCATTCCGGCCAGGCCCAGAAGACGCCACGATGGTGGAAGTGGTCCGCGGGGAAATCCTGCGTCAGCACCTCCCCCTCGAGACCATAGAGGGGATGCATATAGGCCAGTCGGCGGTACCTCGCATCCACTCCCTCCGGCGGAGTGACCATGGTGTAGTGATAGACATAGACCGGCTTTCCATCTTCCAGGAGCGTGAGCGCTTTGGCGTCATCCTGGAACTCGAGGGCCGCCGAAACGGAGCAGAGTGCAATCAGAACCGCTGAGACCGCCATAATCAAGACTCCTGCATTTGCCGCGAGGCAGCATTGTAGGTGATCCGTTTTCCGCTTTCACACGCGCGATACCCCATGATGGATGCCACCGAATGCGCGTAGCCCGCGTGCACATCCGCATTGGTCTTAGGATTATTCGCACGGATGCATTGTATCCAATTCTCGAGGTGTGTCTGCACCTTGTCCGGCGCAACCTTGACCGGTTCCTGGAGGCGGTCTTCGCCGCCGCCCTCGCCGGTGAAGGTCCAAGAATCGCTGTTGAAAGTGCCGCGGCTGCCGTAGAAGACGTTCTGGGGACCACCGTTGCTGTTGCCCAGAC
>JACPGD010000012.1:0-1560 GCA_016182645.1 Candidatus Hydrogenedentota bacterium
TTCTATGTCCTACATGTCCTATGGGTCCCATATGTCCTTTTCGTCCTTCCGGACACAAAAAATGCGGCGGAAAGGGCCACCGCCCTTTCCGCCGCAAAGGCTGAATACAAGATTGATTACTGGAGGCTGACCAACACCAAGGCCATGGCCTTTTGGCCTTGGGCGACGGGGGTCATCGCTTTACCGATGATCGCGCCCATGGCTTGGGCATGGTCGGAGGCTTTCATCGCATGGCCCGGCGTGCTGGAGGTCGTCAGCAGATCGCCGGGCGTCACGGCTTCCTTGGTCGCATCGACCAGGCAATACACCCGGCCGGTCAGGGCGACGGGATGTCCACCTGCGGCGATTGTGCCCTGCTGCCCCATCGTCATTCCGGGATTCAGGCCGTTCGCGCCGCTGATAATGCCAGCGACGGTCTTATCATAGGGCTTGGTGCTGACCATCAGGTGGCCCGGCGTGGCAGGATCAATGCACACCACCATGCCCGGCTGGGCTTCAGCACCTTGCACTTCAAACTGCTCGGCCAAGTCCGCACCACCCGTGATCTGGAGCACATCGGTGGTCGTCTCACCATCGACCGTCACGTCTCCAGAGAAGGCGGAACTGCCATCGGTGGCGATGTTCAACCGGGTCAGACCTGCCGTGCGCAACTGGCAGGCAATGCCGGCGCCCGCGATGTCGCCAATCAGGAACGCAGTGCCACGGTCGACGCGTATGACTTCATGATCCTCCATGAAGACTTGGCTTCGTAAAGTGGAGTTGTCGATTCGCAGGTTGTTCTTCAAGGTCGTGCTCGCCGCGGTCACGACGACGCGGTCACCGCCGTTCGCGCGGATGCTGAACGGAATGCCGGCGTTCGCTACGTCACCAAACACGAAACTGGAACCGGCGTCGACGCGCAGCACTTCCACGCCTTCCATGAAGATCTGCGTCCGGGAGCCTGAGTCGTTCAATTTCAGGTCCGTGTCAAAACTTGTATCGGCGGCGTTGGCCGGAAGTACCAGCCCTGCTACGGCGACTGCGAAGATACAGCTTACGATCAGTCTCATCTTGCTCATCATCCTATCTCCTTGTGAAGTTGCCCACTCATTTGCGTTCTCTTGGCTTGCATCGCTCAAATTCATCTGCCGGTCAATCTTCCTGGTTCGCCCTCTGCCGCCTTTGTTCTCAACGCACCTCTAACCCTTTTCCGCCAAGGCCGTGCCCAAGGCCGTGAGCCTCACTGGTTTTTCAATCCGCAGTGATTCCGTGATCCGGCCCGGCTGGACCTGAATGACTTCTCCTGGCGCGGCGGCCTGGATACGGCTGGCCAAGGTGGTGATGCCGGGGGCGGAGGCCGCCGGCGCGGTGGCGGGCGCGATGCCCGCGGGGGACAGTGCCCCTTCCCACCAGAGATTGAGCGAGGCGACCAAGAGCGCGCAGGCAGCAAATGCCAGCACGACGGCGGCAGTCCTTCGGAACGGCAGTCTGCGCACCGGGGCGAATTCTCGCTCAGCGCCTGTAATCCGATCCAAGACGGAAGAGGCGACGCGGCGCGCAGCGAATTCTTCAGCCTCACGG
>JACPGD010000012.1:1603-8358 GCA_016182645.1 Candidatus Hydrogenedentota bacterium
GCGGCGGCCAGTGCATCCCAGGGGCCTTGCAAGCGCTCTTCGTGGGGCGCGGTTTGTTCGGCGGAAAGGCCCAATGGGCGGCCTAACACTTTATTTTCCAGGCCGTTACCCGTGGTGTGCGCTTTGTCCATGGTTGTGTATTCCTTGTCGCTCGCGGAACTTTAGCATCCCACTTCTGGTCATTCAGACGCACGCGGGTCGCGAAGTGTCACAACTTTCTTCTCTCGCTGATCAGGTGGTAGACTGGCGGCCACCGCTCGGATTCAAGGATCCCATTCAATGGAGTAGCTCATGGCACGTCGAAAGAAGACCAGCAGTTTTGCCGTATTGGCGTTGATTCCGCTGCTGCTGCTGGCGGCGTATGTCAGCAAGGAAGTGTCCCAGTACATGCAAAAGGCGCGGGCCGCGGCGGAGGATCTGCCCAAGCCGTCGCAGTCCAGCCCGCCCCCTCTGCCGGCCGCGGCGAATTCGGGGGAGACCTCCGAGGTGGCGCTCAAGCGAATTCTGGATCAACACCTGGTAATCAATGCGCACGAGCATGTCCAAGGCCTGACCACCATGCCCACCGTGCTTCAAGCCATGGATCTGCATGGCATGGGCAAGATGATCCTGGTGGGCAGTTCGTGGTTTACCATCACGTTGAACGAGCGGGTCGGGTTTACGCGTTACGACGAAAACAATGAAGAACTGCTGAAAATCGTCGAAAAGTACCCCGGCCGCTTTGTGGCCTACCCCACTCTGGATCCCAATGACCCACTGAAACTCGACAAGCTCAAGAGCCTCGTCCAGCGGGGCGCCAAGGGGGTCAAGCTCTACCTGGGGCACGGCTACACCAAGCGGGACGGCCAGTACATGTTCCACGTCATGGCGATGGATGACCCGCGCATGTTTGAAATCTACGAATACTGCCAGAAGGAATTCATCCCCCTCTGTTTCCATATGCAGCCCTTCAAGCCTGGATTCGCCCAGGAATTCATCTCCGTCCTGAACGCATTTCCGGACTTGAAAGTGAACTGCCCACACTACATGCTTTCAACGATTAAAGAGAGCCGCCTGCGGGAATTCCTGAACACCTTCCCCAACCTATACTCAGACATCAGCTTTGGTCATGACGACTTCCTGAGAGACGGTTTGCGGCGGATTTCCAGGAGCCCCGAGAAGTTTCGGGCGCTGTTTAACGATTACCCCGAACGCTTCATGTTCGGCACCGACCTGGTGATGACCGATATCCCCCAGAAGTCCGTGGAGTGGTTCTCGGTGCGCGCCCAAGCCTACTACGACATGCTGACCCAGGCGGAATACAATACGCCCTTCCTGCCCAACGAAACGTTCCGCGGTCTGCAACTGCCGCCTGCGTTGCTCGAGAATATTCTGTTCAAGAACTATGAGCGTTTTGAGCAATTGAAACCTGTGGGGACCAAGATTACGCGGAAGATCAATTGGGTGAACATGGGGGTGCCCGAGTTGGAGCGGCAACCCGGCCAGGCTTTTCCGCCGCCGCCCCCACGAAGGCGGCCGTGAGCATGCCACAGGCTTGCGAAGCGGGCCCGGCTGCGTTGTCACAGCAAATGTCATACGATACAGACGCAACAGTTATACCTTACCGTATGTAAGAATATGGAATGAGTTGACAGTCCGGCTTCAGTCTCCTATACTCAATGTACGGGGCCCGTGATTCTTCCCGTGTCCCGAGGCCAAACTTCTTGGGTGTTGTCGCCAGTATTATAGGGCATTGCGGGGGAAGCTGTCACTGGTGAGCTTAGTGCAGCCGCGCGCCCATTTAGGAGGGTATGCCTGCTTGTTCACGATGCTGCCTCAAGCCGGGCTCAGACTCTCTTCTGGCGCAGCCGCCCTGTTCGTAACCTTGTTTGCATGGGCTGTGCAGGCGCAGAGCAGGCCGCCGCGTCCCGATGTGGCCGCCCTCCTTGCAACGGCAACAGGCGTGAAGTCGGGCGAGGAGATACGGCTCCGGCAAACAGAGCAGGGTGCTCTGTTGTTCTTGGGCGCGCCTCCCGGCGGTGCCTTCGCGGCCAAGGCCGCTGCCACACCCGACATGACGGCATTGGCTTTTCTTGAGGGGCACCGCAGCGCCTTTGGCGTGAAGAGTTCGAGTCTGAACTTCAGCGTGGCGCGCGGCAGCCAGTCTCGCGGCAGAAGCTATGTGCGCTTGGCCCAGAATTATGCGGGGATTCCTGTTTTCGGGGCGGAAGTCATCGTCCAGGTGGTGGACGCGGGTGTGGAGTGCGTGTCCACCAGCATCCTGCGCAATACAAAGGTCCTTGACCAAGGTTTCATCCCCCTGGCGCCCAATACGTCCGAAGAGGCGGCGGCCGACATGGCGATGGCCGCGCTTCAGGGGGAGTACCCGGACGACGAACTGGCGGTGGAACCTGGAGAGTTGGTGATTTTTGCCCCTTCCTTGTTCGGTCTGGGCGGCAGTGAATGCCTTGCCTGGGCACTGGTGGTGCGGGGTGCCGCCGCGTCCCATATTCGCGAGCAGGTGTTTATCAACGCTGAAGACGGCGCGATTCTCTTGCGGTTCACCCAGATTGAAACGGCCAAGGACCGCCTGGTTTACGATTCGGACAATACAGACGCGGACCCGGGAACGCTGGTACGCACGGAAGGGGCTGGCGCGTCGGGAATCACGGATGTGGATCATGCTTATGAGTACTTCGGGGACACCTACGACTTCTATCTGGCGGAACATGGGCGCGACAGTCTGGACGACGCCGGCTATACGCTCGATGGCACTGTACGTTACTGCCCGCCGGACGCTTCCTGTCCCTACAAAAACGCCTTCTGGGATGGGGTGCGGATGTACTTTGGGCAGGGATTCTCCGCGGCGGATGACGTCGTGACCCATGAATTGACCCACGGCGTGACCAGCTATGAGTCCAACCTCGTTTACTTTGGCCAGTCTGGCGCGCTGAACGAATCCTTTTCCGATGTCTGGGGGGAATTTGTGGATCAAACGAATGGCAGCGGCACGGACGGCCCCGCCTATGACTGGCTCATTGGCGAAGACGTGCCGGGCTTTGGCGCTTTTCGCGACATGCGGGATCCACCCACTTTTCGCGATCCCGACAGCACGTGCAGTCGCTACTGGTTCACGGGGAGCATTGACAATGGCGGCGTCCATATCAACTCCGGCGTGAGCAACAAACTCTGCTATTTGCTCACCGAAGGAGGGACCTTCAGAGGGCGTACCGTCACGGGGATGGGTATCTCGACGGTAGCCAGCCTGTACTACGAGTGCCAGATCCACCTGCTGACAACTTCCGCAAGCTATGTTGATTTCCACGACGCGCTGACGCAAGCGGCCATTAATCTCGGCCTCGATACGGCGCAGCGCGACAATCTCGAGCAAGCGTGCCAGGCCGTGGCCATCACTCCGGAGACGACGTGCGTGGTGAGCCCCAGTAACGACGACTGCGCCGATGCCCAGACCATCATGGCTGGCATCACCTACACCGGTACCAACATCAATGCCACCACGGACGGACCTGCCGATTGCGGCGTGGCCGCGACCGACGTCTGGTTCAATTACACCCCAACCATCACGGGCGCTCACAACATCAGCACCTGCGGTAGCAACTTTGACTCCGTGGTGGCTGTCTATAGCGGAAGTTGCGGCGAATTGACGAGCATCGCCTGCAACGATGACGCGTGCAGTGCTCAGTCCGCGGTGACCCCAACGCTCACGGCCGGCCTCCCCTACAAAGTGAGAGTGGCCGGATACGCAGGCACCACCGGAAACTATGTGCTCTCGCTCACGGCCCCCGGCGGGACAGAAGGTGAGGGGGAAGGAGAAGGGGAGGGGGAAGGAGAAATGAGTTGTCCTCCCGGCTCGCTAGTGGGCCAACCTCCCTCCGATCCGGCAAGCGGCTGGGTGGCGTTCACCTCGGAAGAGTCTTCATCGTATTGGGTCGTCGAGAACTTCAGTGGTGTGCATGCACCAATTTCCAGCGTCCGGTGGTGGGGAATTGAAGTCGATGAGTCCGCTGGCTTCCTGCCGTGTCTCCGGCCCAATACTACGTTTGAAATAACTTTCTTCGTGGACGTGTCCGGCCGGCCAGGGCCCCAAGTGTCGAGAGTAACGGTAACGCCGGCACGCCATCTTACCGGCCTGAACTGTGGAAATGCGCCGCTGTATCAATACGAGACCAGCTTGCTGAACAGCGTCTCCTTGTCAAGCGGTTGGATTCGAATCAGGGGTGTGAACAGCCCCTCCTGCTGGTTTTTTGCGATGAACTCACCGGTGGGCGACAAAACCTGCTACCTGTTGGCGGGAACAGAACTGGTCAATCTGGGCGAGGACTTGGCATTGTGCCTGGGCACCGAGGGGGGCGAGGGAGAGGGCGAAGGTCCTTGCGACGGTACACTCAACGAAGCCTGCCCAGACTTGATCGCGGAGGGCGCTCTAGCTTTTGGCGCCTCGTGGATCACTTTGGGGGACCTTGATGTAAACGGTATTCTGGACAGTTGGGAACTGAAACTCTTCCAGAGCGTGTTGTGTGCTGGCTTTCATCCGCTCAAACAGGCCACCGTGTGTACCTTCCTCGCCAACCGGGAAACTCTCCGGACCGAGCCGCGCTACGCCCCATTGGGCTTGTTCTCAGTCGAGAATGCCGCCGCGGCCGCGCTCTCGCTGAGCGCTTCGATGCAGAATCTCTGGATCACGGACAACACTCTGATTTACGGTTACCAGTTGGTCATTGGGGCGCCAACCCCCTTCAGCGCGACCGGTGATCTCGACTGCGACGGAACGACCAACGCGCTAGAGGCTGCCGCCATCGCGGCCATGGGCGGTACCATCGAAGACTTCATCGTCTCGGCCATGAATCCCCTCCTGAACGGATCCGGGACCATGAACCCCACCTATGTGAACTTCAACTTCACTGGGATAGAACAGGGCACGGAAGTGAATCCTTTCAACACACTGAGCGAAGGTATGATCGCCGTGCTGCCCAGTGGGCTGATACACCTGACGGGAGGCACGTCACTCGAGAGGCCCCTCCTCCAAAAACCCCTCACCCTCGATGCACCCCTCGGCCCCGTGAGAATCGGCAGCGACTGACCTTAGATGGGAGCAGCAAAGCACACGAGAGAAGAATTCACGATGGATGGTAGTGAGAGTTCCATCAACATAACAAGGACGCAAAAACCTCCGCTAACAAACGGAAAACGCTGGGCAAGTGTTTGGGCTTGGCGGGTGACATGGGAATCCAGGCTAGCTGGCTCGAAAGCGTAAGGTGAGGGAGGAGACCAAGTGTTGGAGGCGGTGCTCGTAAGTGTGTTCTTGAAGTATGCGGGTTTGCGCGGCGGCGACCACCTTGCCACGCGCCGCGGGGTGGTCTCGGTAGTAGCGGATCTTTTCGCGGCATTCCTCGAGTGATGCGTAGGTTTCCACTTCCTCCGGCCCAAACAGTTCACCGAGGTCCTCCTGCGCGTCCGTGAGCAGGAAACCGCCGGCGGCGGGGCAATCGAAGACGCGCTGGTTGACGGCAGTCGCCATCTGGAGGCTGGTCGTGTTCAGGTTGACGGTGCAGGCGCGGAACCAGGCCGGGAGTTCGCGGTCATAGTCCACCGGCGGTCCGGCGAGGGGGGTGATGTCCTGCCAGCCGTTGTCGCCGCGGACGACGAGGTCCTCCGGCGCAAGCGCGCGCACCAGCGCCTCGCGGAGCCGGCGCGTGCCCTCGATGAAGCAGACCAATTCCAGGTGGCGCCGTTCCTCGGCATCACAGGCTGCCCAGACTTTCTCGCCGATGATTGCTTGCATGCCTTGGCCAAATGACTCGCGCCCAACGCGGCCCGCGGCAAAGGCCTCGCGCAGCGCGTTCGCCAGCCGTGGCCGCGCGTCGAGCCAGGGCCATTCGCGCGCTGCATAGCCGGCCATGGAACTGCCCACAAACGAAGGAGGCTGGAAAGCCGCGGGGTCGAAGGCGCCCTGGAACAGATGAATGTCTGCCGCCAGGGGGAGAAAGAAAGTGCAGGCAAAACCCGCCGCTTCAAGGTACGATTGGTAGGCGCGTTCCCAGGTGCAGGCCACGGCAAACGGCGAGACATAGCAGGTGCGATCCATTAGGATGGTCCTTGGATCGTCCACGAACCAGGTGACATAGGGGATTTCGAGGTCGGCGAACAAGCCGGCGAACAAGCCCCGCTCGTCCATGCCGCCCAGGTTTACGGCCAGGACGAAGTCGGGGCGAAAAGTCGTGAGGCGTTCGAGGAACGCGGCAATCATTTCTCGCGGCATGGTGCCTTCCATGACCACGGGCGCCAACGCCGTTTTCCAGCCGAGGTGCCGCGCCGCGCGCAGGCACGCCGACTCGAGCCAGTAGCCGCCTTGCAGGACGAGGAGGTGCGGCGTGGCGCGCGCGAACTTGTCATAGCGCATCAGTTCACGGAGCCACGGCGATACCCGCAAGCGCAACGGCCCCGCTGACTCTGACATGCGCCTGCCTCCTCACCCGATGCCAAAGGCCATCACGGGCATGCCGGGGAACACCACGGAAGAATCCGCATGCCCGAGCACAATGCTGTCGTTCAGGGCGACCAGCTTTTCCTGCATTTTACCGAAGGCGTTGTACACCTCGGCGATGGGCTGGCCGAGCGTCACGCGGTCGCCCGGGCGCGCGAGGAAGCGGAGGATGCCGCTGCTCGAACTGTAGGGGCGGTCGCTGTAGTGGAGCACGCGGTCGGCGTATCCCTCGGGGACGGTCAGTGGTTGCGCGCCATCGAGCGGCCGCACC
>JACPGD010000176.1 GCA_016182645.1 Candidatus Hydrogenedentota bacterium
CTGCCAGTCCCACACGGGCGCACCTTCGCCTTCGTAGTCGCGCGACGTGCGGTATTTCAGCAGGAAGGTTTGCGAGGTGTTGTCGAGTGAAGAAATCCAAAATAGCCACAAAACTTTTTGGCCATCGATGAAGAGCACGGGGTTTTGGTCGGGAAGATCCTGGTTGTCGGCGAGCAGAAATGGCGTGCTCCAAGTTTCGGCGCCTTTCTCTTTGCGCGCGCCTTGAATGACCAGTGTGTCGTCCCCTTTCTCGCCGCGGCCATGGAACCAGCCGGCAATCAGATCGCCCTCCGGCGTCTCGACCAGGGAGGAACTATGGTTGTGCATCGGTTCCAGCGGGAAAATCAACTCCTCCTGGATTTCCGGCCCCGCTGCCAGCGCGGCGAGGAGAGCGAGTGCAGAAGCAAGCATGGTGTCTCTCCAGAAATATTGCGTCCTGTGTGTAGTTCCACCTGGATTCCCCCTCAGGCGTAAGAAGCTGGATTATAGACAACAGGTGACTGGATGTTCATTCTCCTGACAACGGAGAGTTGAGTCAGCGTGGTAAGAGATCCTTCGCTTCGCTCAGATGACCAACCGTTGGTGTCTACCGAGTTTCTGTTTTGCCGCGCGAGTGCAAAAGGCCTGTTGGTGTCTCTACGAGGGCGTTGGCGAAACCTCCGGCAGTGCAACGTGCTGCCAGCCTTCCGTGCCAAAGCGCAGGTCCCGCTCGACGAACTCCCAGATCACCAGCCGCTTTCCTTGCAGCAATTCGGGTCGGCGGGCGAGTTCCTGGCGCACGAGTGTGGAGGCGCCGCCGTCGTTGACAATCGAAGCCACGGGCTGCCGCAGGTTACGCGCGAGATGTGAAACAAAGCCCGCGGCGCCTGGCTCATCCTGCTGGTAAATGCGGAGGAAGCTGTCGCCGAGCACGAGGATGGGCGAGGCGGGATCATCATCATAAGGCGCTGCGGTGGTCACGTCGATCACCTGGGCATAGGCCACCATCCGCGGCGCAAAATGCCGTGCGATCCGTGGCGCGTCCACCATCCGCAGCAGGTCACCCTCGCGGGGCGCGGCGACCGCTCGTTCTTCGTACTGTCGTGCGCCCGCGGATGCCCAGTCTTCCGCAAGCACGCGCTCCGCCACGGCCTGGGCCGCGAGGCGCATTCCCGCGGGCGACCAATGTGTATCATGCGCGAGGTAGCAGCCGGGATCGTTCCCGCCAGCGCGGGCGGCGGTGAATAGGGCAAAGAGATCCACCAGCGGCACACCCGCCTGCCCCAAGCGCTCCATGAATGCGCCGCTGTGCGCGTGTACGGCCGCCTCGTTGCCGCGCGCCCGCGCGCTTAATTCATCGGGATAAATGCTGGATTTGTTCGGCGCGATGACGACCAGGAGCGCAATGCCACGCGCGGCCAGTGCATTCCGAAAATCCACGATCGCCGCAAGTGCTTCATCGGCGGTGTTGACGTTGCTTTTTGTGTCCGGCCAGGGTTGCACGGCGAAATCGACGGCGGGCCGGTAGAACAGCCAGTCCCCCGTTCCCTGGATCGCCTTCGCGCCCAAGTCGCGCATGAGCAGATAGCGCGCGTACTGCGTCGCGGGCCGCGTCCACCGGATGGACCATGAGCCCTTTTCCAGGCGGGTCTCGAAGGCGCGCAGATTGGCGGCGTTCGGCACGCGCGTAAACAGTTGCAGCACGTGCGGCGCATCGCCATGGCCTAGCTCCAATGCGGTCTGCACGGCGCCCTCGACAAAAACGATCGCGAGGAAAGCAAGCGTCAGGACGCACTTTGTTGTCCGTGATGCTTTCATCTCAACCTCCTAGAACTGAAAGTAAAGGAATGGGTTGAAGGCCTGAGCGTGCATATTCATCAGCGCGACGCAGAACAGCGCAACAAGCAGCAGGGCGCGCGGCAGCGTGATCTTTTCGACCCAGTCATGGGCCTGCACACCGCACAGCGTAAAGGCGGCGCATAAGATCATCAAGGCCATGTTGCCGCGCGTGTATAAGAGCGCGTCGAGGACCAGTGAACCGCCCTTCGCGGCCGTCGGCCAGAGCAGCACGCTGAAGTACGCGCCGGCATCGGTGATCGTCGCGGAACGGAACAGCACCCAGGAGAACAGGACCAAGACAAAAGTGATGGCCATGCGGAGTGCGCGCGGAAGACCGGTGTAGAGCGGTTCCTTGCCGAGGCGCCGCTCGAGGGCCAGCAGCCCGCCGTGGTACGCGCCCCAAATGATGAACGTCCAGTTCGCGCCATGCCACAACCCGCCCAGCAGCATCACGATGGTCAGATTCAAATACGTGCGGCGCTCACCGTAACGATTACCGCCGAGCGGGATGTAGAGATAATCGCGGAGAAAGGTAGAGAGCGAAATATGCCAGCGGCGCCAGAAATCCGTGATGCTGTCGGCCATATACGGCGCATCGAAATTCTTGAGGAATTCAAAGCCGAACATGCGCCCGAGACCCACCGCCATGTACGAATACGCGGCGAAATCAAAGTAGATCTGAAAGGCATACGCGGTCACACCAAACCAGGCATCCACCGTTGAAGGCGAGGCTGCCGCGAAGACCGCGTCGGCGGCGCCGCCCATGGGATTCGCCAGCAGAATCTTTTTCGCGAACCCAAGAATGAAGAGGGCGGTGCCGGCAGTGAACTTGTCGAGCGTGTGATCGCGCTGAACGAGCTGATCGGCCACGGTGTTGTAGCGGACGATCGGTCCGGCGATAAGCTGCGGGAACAACGCCACGAAGCAGGCGAAGTCGGAGAAGGACCCTGCCGGAGGGGCATGGCCGCGGTAGACGTCGATGGGATAGCTCAGGCTCTGGAAAATGTAGAAGGAAATGCCGATGGGCAGGGTGACTTGGAGAACGGGCAGCGCGCCTGCACCGAAGA
>JACPGD010000013.1 GCA_016182645.1 Candidatus Hydrogenedentota bacterium
ATAGGGACGGCCCATAGAAGATTTCGAGGTCGTCGACCAGTGGTTCATGCAGGATTGCGCCCAGGGCCTTCGCGGCGTCCCGGGCTTCACCCAGGCGCGTGGCGATGGTGGTGTCCTTGTCCATGGTCGCCGAACCACAACTGCCGTTGGCGATGTTCATCATATGAAGTTCATAGCCGGCCTGTCCCAGCAGGATCAGGGTGCCGGCCATCATGAACTCGATGTCGTCGGGGTGGGCCGCGACGGCGAAAGCTGCGGGTTTACTCACGTACTTCTCCTTCCGGGCTGAAACCGGGGAGAAGTATAGGATGCTGGAGGCGGGGCGCGCCAATTGGCGGGGCGTGGCGACATGGACGGAATGGACGGGAGGGACGAGATGGACAGCATGGACGGCGGGGCGGGGGGATTATTCGGGTTCGCCGGAGGCGCCGGCGAGGCGGGCGCGCCAGTCGATGAGGAGATCGCGCAGGAGCGTGTCGAAGGTGATGTTGGGAAGCCAGCCAGTGTGACTTTCGAGTTTGAGATAGGCGCCTTCAACGCGGGGAACATCGACGGGGCGGAGGCGCGCGGGGTCGGGTTCGACTTCAATCTTGACGGTGGCCATTTCGAGCATGGCGTCCAGCACGTCTTGAATGCGGTGCGCCTTGCCGGAACAGACATTGTAGGCCTCGCCGGGATGACCCTTGAGGGCGGCGAGTTCATAGGCGCGCACGACGTCTTGGACGTGGAGGAAGTCGCGGGCGGCTTCCAGGTTGCCGACACGCAGGACAGGCGGGGCTTGACCGCATTCGATAGCGGCGATCTGGCGGGCGAAGCTGGACAGGACGAAGTGGTCGGACTGGCCGGGGCCGGAATGATTGAAAGGACGCATGCGGATAATTTCGAGGCCGCTGCTCTTGCTCAAGAAGGCGCAGTAATGGTCGGCGGCAGCTTTTGAGATGGCATAGGGGTTCTGCGGATTCAGGGGATGGTTTTCGTCGATGGGCAGGGATTGGGGCGGCCCGTAAGCGTCGGCGCTGCCGATGTAGATGAGCCGCGCCTGGGCGCCGTGTGTTCGCAGGGCCTCGGTCAGATGAATGGTCCCCATGAGGTTGGCGTTTATGGCGTCGCCGGGGCGCTCGTTGGCTTGAGGCACAAACGTGAGCGCGGCCAAGTGGAAGACGTGCGTACACTTGCCGGCGGTGGCGATGAGCGCCCGCACTTGACCGGGATCGGTGACGTCGCAGTGGATGAGGCCGTCCTGGTGGAGGTCGCCGCTGCCGACGACGTCCCAGCCTCGCTCTTTGAGGTAGGCACACAGGATGCGGCCGACGAAGCCCGAGGCGCCTGTCACGAGGGCACGGGGGTAGGTTGGAGGCTGGAGACTGGAAGCTGGAGGAAGAGCAGAGGCTGGGGAAGAATGGGTGGTCATGCGACGGTGTGCATCATTTCGGCCTGGACGCGCTTCATGTCGGCGTCCACCATCATCTCGATGAGATCCCGGAAGGAGTATTGCGGCCCCCAACCCAGTTTGCGGTGGGCCTTGGCGCAATTGCCAAGGAGCACCTGGACTTCGGCGGGCCGGTAGAACTTGGGATCGACCACGACGTAGTCCTCCCAATTCAGGTCTACGCGCGCAAAGGCCACTTCGCACATTTCGCGGACGCTGTGGGTCTCGTTGCTGGAGACTACGTAGTCATCGGGCGCGTCCTGCTGGAGCATGAGCCACATGGCGCGGACATAGTCGCCGGCGAAACCCCAATCGCGTTTTGCCTCGAGGTTGCCCAGGCGCAATTCGGTCTGGATGCCCAGCTTGATGCGGGCGACGCCGTTGGTGACTTTGCGGGTGACGAATTCGAGGCCGCGGCGGGGCGATTCATGGTTGAAGAGGATGCCGGAACAGGCGAAGATGTTGTAGCTTTCGCGGTAATTGACGGTGATCCAGTGGCCGTAAACTTTGGCCACGCCGTAGGGACTGCGGGGATAGAAGGGGGTCGTTTCCGTCTGCGGCGTTTCGCGCACGTGGCCAAACATTTCGCTCGAAGACGCCTGGTAAAAGCGAATGGCGGGATCGACGAAGCGGATGGCTTCCAGGAGCCGGGTCACGCCGAGGGCGGTGATATCGCCGGTGAGGAGCGGTTGGTTCCAGGAGGTGGGCACGAAGGATTGCGCGGCAAGGTTGTAGACCTCGTGGGGGCGGATGTCGCGCACGGCTTCAATCATGCTGACCTGGTCGGCCAGATCGGCCTGGCACAAAGTGACGCGATCTTTGATGTGGGCGATGCGCTCGAAGGTCTCCGTGCTTGAACGGCGCACGAGGCCATAGACGGCATAGCCCTTTTCGAGGAGGAACTCGGCCAGATAGGAACCGTCCTGGCCGGTAATACCCGAAATCAAAGCCCTGCGCTGCGTGTTGTTGTCTGTCATGCGATTGCTGTGTCCCTTGTGTCTACGTTTGTCTCATGTGCACGGACGCCTGGGGCGCCCCACGCTAAGGTTGCCGGAGCCACGCGACGAACCGCGCGATGCCTTCCTGCATGCTGACGCAAGGGTTGTAGCCCAGCCGCTCGCGCGCATGGCGGATGTCAGCGTACGTTATTCTAACATCCCCTGGTTGTTCCGGGAGCCGCTCAATAATGGCTGATTGCCCCAGGTGGACTTCAAGCATCTGGATCAGGGCCGCCAAGCTCGTGGTCTGGCTCTCGCCCAAGTTGAAGATCTCATATGGAAATGGCTGGTCTATCGTCTTGACCACGCCGTCGATGATGTCGTCGATGTAAGTGTAGTCGCGCTGCATCGAGCCATCGCCAAACATGGGGACCGGTTTGTTTTCGAGAATGAGCCGGGCAAACTTATGAATGGCCATGTCCGGGCGCTGACGCGGTCCGTAGGCGGTGAAGAAACGCAGCAGCGTGATGTTCAGACCGTACAAATGGTGGTAGACGTGGGACTGCAACTCGTTCATGCGTTTGGTGGCGCCATAGGGACTCAGCGGCGTGGCGGCGGGGTCTGTTTCGCGGAAGGGAACGGCCGTGCTGTTGCCGTAGACGCTGGAACTGGACGCGATGACGAGATGCGCCGGACCCAGATCCCGGCAGGCGTCCAGCACGTGCTGGGTACCGATGACGTTCACGCGATGATAGAGATTGGGGTCGCGCAGGGACGGACGTACCCCGGCGCGCGCGGCCAGGTGTACCACGACATCGGGCCGCGCGTCATGAAAGATGCTCCGGAGCGTGTGCTCCTCGCAGATGTCTGCCTCGCGCAGGCTGAAGCCGGGACAGGCTTGGGCGGCCTCAAGGTTGCGCCGTTTGATGGCCGGATCGTAGTAGTCATTGAAACTGTCGAGCCCTACGACGCTGTCACCGCGGCGCAGGAGCGCTTCCGCGAGATGGGACCCAATGAAACCGGCCACGCCGGTGATGAGGGCCCTTTTCATGGGCGGCGTCCTGGGGAGGGGATGGAAAGCATGGGAAGTATGGGAAGACTAGAGGGGACAGGACGGAGACGTGACGAGGTTGCAGTTTTCACGAAAGGTCCCGGAGATTTCTGTTTCAAAGCCTGACGACCGTGCAGCCGGCGGGGATCTTGTGGCGTGCGGTGGCGTTGCGGGTGTCGAAGATGAGTGGACATGACGCGAGTAGATAGTTGTAATCAAAACAGTCATGATCGGCGATGATCGCGACGAGGTCAAAGCCGGTGAGACCTGATTGTAGCGGATAGCTGGCGAGGTTCTCATCGAGCACGGACAATTCGGGGACAAACGGATCGCTGTAGGCGACATCGGCGCCCTTCTGGCGGAGCAAGCCGATGATATCGATGGCGGGGGACTCGCGGATATCGCCGATGTTTTTTTTGTAGGCCACGCCCAGGACGAGGATGCGGCTGCCTTTAACGCTTTTTTCGACGGCATTCAGCGCATCGGAAATGCGCTCGACCACGTACTGGGGCATGTTGGAGTTGATGGTGTTTGCCAGATCAATGAAGCGGGCGGTGTAGTCGAGGGTCTTCATTTTCCAGCTCAGGTAGAGGGGATCGATGGGAATGCAATGCCCGCCCAGGCCCGGCCCTGGATAGAACGGCATGAAGCCGAACGGTTTGGTCTTGGCGGCGTCGATGACTTCCCAGGCGTCCACGTTCAGGCGTTCGCAGATGATGGCCAGTTCATTGACCATGGCGATGTTGACGGCGCGAAACGTGTTTTCGAGCAGCTTGACCATTTCGGCGCTGCGCGCGTTGGAGACGGGCACCAGGTGGTCCACGGCATGGCGGTATAATTCGAGGGCTTTCTTGGTGCAGGCCGGGGTGACGCCGCCGATGATTTTGGGGGTGTTGCGAATGCCGAAGCTGGGATTGCCAGGGTCGACACGCTCGGGGGAGAACGCGAGATAAAAGTCCACCCCCACGCGCAGGCCGGACTCGGCCAATTTGGGGAGGACCAATTCCTCGGTAGTGCCGGGATAGGTGGTGCTTTCGAGTACGATGAGCATGCCTTGGCGCAGGTGCGGCGCGATTTGCTCCACCGCATGAACAATGGCGGAGATGTCAGGGTCCTGACTCTTATTAAGGGGGGTTGGAACACAGATGCAGATAGCATCAGCTTCCGCCGCAAGGACAAAGCTCGTGGATGCCTGCAGCCGGCCACTGCCCACAATCTCCGCTATCGTGGAGTCAGGGACATCAGGGATGTACGAGCGGCCGGCGCTTAATTGCGATACTTTTGCTTCGTCGATATCAATGCCGATAACGTGCAGACCGCCGCGGACGAACTCCACGGCCAGCGGCACGCCAACGTACCCCAGACCAACAATACAAACGCGGATGATGCCACCCTCCTCTCGCGCGGAACAGTGAATGGCACGGGTCGTGCGCGAGGAATGGGAAGGATCGTAGTGGGGAAATTGGGCAATGTCAATAGAATTAAGAATGAGGAATGAGTGCCTTAAAGATCGGAAGCTGCAAAGAACAATCTGTGAATGGCCGCAAGGAATTGTCCTCCCCTGAGTCAGGAAGTGAGAGAATCGCCACATTTAACGAGATTCAGGCTACGCCGGGTCAGGAATGGAGGAGGAGGGAAGAGGGGCGCGAGGTTGGGTGTTCTTGAATGGACATGGCCATTAATTCTCCAATTCAGCGTGATGTTGGGATTTACATCCACGTGCCGTACTGCCGGACGTTGTGTCCGTACTGCGATTTCGTGAAGCAACGGAGCCGGGGCCAGGCGCCGGAGGTGTTTACGGATGCGTTGATCCGGGAGATCGGCGCTTATGACGGGCCGGCGCTGGCGCAGAGTGTCTTCTTCGGCGGGGGTACGCCGAGTCTACTGGCCCCGCGGGCGCTGGAATGTATCTTCGCCACGCTGCACCGCCGTTTCACCTTTGCGGGGAAGCCCGAGGTCACGCTCGAGGCGAATCCGGATGATGTGAGCCGGGACTTGGCGAAGACTTGGCTGGATCTGGGCATCAATCGCATCAGCCTCGGCGTGCAGAGCTTCCACGAGGCGACATTGCGCCATCTGGGCCGGCGTCACGATGCCGCAAGTGCGCTGCGCGCGTGCGAGACCATCGCTTCCCTCTTTGATAACTGGAATCTGGATCTGATCTTCGGCGCGCCACCGATCGAGCATTGGCCGGACACGCTCGCGCGGACCGTGGCGCTGCGGCCGCCGCATGTCGCCACCTATGGCCTCACTTATGAGCCGGGCACGCCCTTCGAGCGCCGCCGCGATCAAGCGGTGGACGATGAGACATGGCTCCGGCTGTACCGGCAGGCCGAGGAAGTGCTGGGCGACTACGAGCACTATGAAATCTCGAACCTGGCGCGGCCCGGATTTCAATCGCGGCACAATCTCATGAGGATTATACCGGTTTCGGCACGGGGGCCTACTCATTCCTCGGCGGCGTGCGCGCGCGGAACCACGCCACGAACGACGCCTACCTCGCCGATCCTGGGGGGAAGGAAGAGCGTCTCGCACTGACCGAACACGAAACCAAGCTGGAAACCATCATCCAGCATCTTCGGTTGCGCGACGGCCTGGACAAGCATTACTACACGGCGCGCTTTGGCGCAGCTCCCGAAATAGACTTCGCGCTTTCGCTCCGATTGCTAGCCGAGCGCGGCCTCATTGAAGACACGGGTGCGGCCATCCGGCCCACGCGCGAGGGGTTCTCATTGAATAACGAGATTGGGACGGCACTGATACCGTGATCGAGGGGCGAGCACCCACAGACGATTCATGGGGAGAGCCAGAGACAGGCGAGCGGAGCAGGTAGCAACAAGACTTTGGCCTTCGGCGCCCCGCCCACCTGCGTCGTCTCCATCGACCTGATGCCAAAATCCGCCCAACGGCGTGTGATGACAAAGCTTTGTTCCAGGTTTCGCTGATTCATAAACTGCCTCAAGCCGCGAAGCCGCTTGGGCAAGATTTCCGTGTCCTGGTACTTGACTTCGAAGGGAACTAACGTGTTACCCAACTGCGCGACGACATCGACTTCATAGTCATGGTGCTTTCTGTCGCGCCAGTACGAGAAACCCTGGGACTCGGCGTAATAGCGTGCGAAAAGATGCTTGAAAAAGGCTGTTTCCACGGCCGCGCCCAGTCGTTCCGGCTGCTCGAGCAGACGCCGTCCCAAGACGAGAATAGCGCCGGCCAAAGCCGCATCCGCGAGGTACACCTTATCCCGTCCCCGGAGAATCTCCTTGCCATACCCGAAGGGTTTGAGCCGGTAGATCAGATGTCCGGCTTCGAAGAGATCCAGGAAGCTCTGCACTAATGGCCGGTTAATACCGTCTAATTCTCGGGCAATCGCTGAAATATCAATGATCCCGCCGTCGTGATAGCACAAATACAGGAACAGTTTCTCAACCTCGATGACGCGGCGTACGCCGTAAAGGGCGGTCATGTCCCGCTTAAGCATCTTGTCCACGACGTCTTCGCGTAACAACCGCTGGCAACGGCTCAGATCCTCCGACAGAGCGGGTTCCGGAAACCCTCCCCACAACAGATATTCGTGAAAATGGGGTATCAGATCCCGGCCAATGGGCCCCGTGCGTGCAAAGTCCGCGGGGGTCCAATCAAAGAGAGACTGCAACGAATCAATCTCTGCTAGGGTGGGAGTCTCTATGCCTCGCAACTGCAAGAACTCGCCAAAGGACAATGTGGGCAGCAGGACTGTTTCCCACCGGCCCACCCCAGATTCCGCGGAAGCACCACGTAGCGGGCTCGCGGAACCGGTTACTGCGATTCGGTGCTCACGGTGAAAATCAACTTGATGCTTCAGCCAAGTCTGCCAGTCAGGCACAAACTGTATTTCGTCCAAGAAAAGAATCCTTGGATGGTCAGACACCGCCGGAAATATGCTGTTCCAGGTTTCCAGCGTCCGGCCGACGTCCACCAGCCGCTGGATCGTCTGACGAAAAACGGTTGTCTTCCCGGTTTGCCGTGCCCCAGTGAGCAGCAAGGAGCGCACAGTCTTGTTGCGGAGCCAAGTCCGGACAGATTGGACAGCCGCCCGCTCCCACCGCGGAAGGTCGCCCGGCGGCTTCCCCACCCACCATGGGTTAAACTCTTGGAGAACCATGAGAAGTTCATTTTCCGGTATATTCATACAAATTTTCCAGGATTAAGCAAGATATACATTACAAGTTCTCCACAATTTTGTCAAATTCCAAAAAACTTGCTATATCGACCCTAGCTTCTCGGTTTTTGATCCCTCTTTTGCTAACCCCGGCATATCGAATATACTGGCAAAGTGGCGGGGGTCCTAAAGGAGCGCCGGGTGATTGGTTGGTTGATGCGTTGGTTTGTTCTTTCTTGCGCGCTGGGGGTGTGTCCCCTTGTGGGGGCGGAGGAAGAGTTTTCGCCGGAGGCTATCGACTTTTTCGAGCGGGAGGTGCGGCCGGTCCTGGTGGAGCACTGTTTGGAGTGCCACGGGCCGGAAAAGCAGAAGCTGGGGTTGCGGCTGGATTCGCGTGAGGCGATGCTGAAAGGGAG
>JACPGD010000177.1 GCA_016182645.1 Candidatus Hydrogenedentota bacterium
CCCCGCGACGGCCCTGCCTTCCGCACGGTCTTGAGCGAGGAGATTGTGCAAGCGGACGTGGGCCGTATTTCACTGACGCGCGAAAACGGCGAACCGGAAACTGCCTACTTTCTGAACACCTGCCACGTCGGGATTGGCGGTGAAGTCGCCGTGCAGGTCAGCCACAGCAGCAAGGTCCTGGGCGGCTTCGCTTCCTTTCTCTTTGGCACACTCAGAGCGCTTGCCATATACAAGGACAAACGGATGCGCCTGAACATCGACGGTGTCGAGAGCGAACAAATAGTCAAGGAACTTATCATCGCCAAAGGGCAGTACGACGGTGGGGGCATGCACGTCGCCCCGCATGCGCGCCTGGATAACGGCCTCTTCGACATCTATGTTATCGGCGAAGTCTCTTTTCCCGACGCCATCATGAGCCTGCCCAAACTTTATCGCGGCCGGCTTGACCTTCGCCCGGACATCGTCACCTACTACCAGGCCCGAAGCATCAGCGTGAACTGCGACGAAAAGGTTTACGTCAGCCCGCACGGAGAGCTTCCAGGCATTCTCCCCGCCCACTTCGACATCCTGCCCCAATCACTTCGCGTAGTCAGGAGGGCGTGAGCGGGAACAAGGTTCATGCCTGGAAGCCTGCGCGCAACTCGCAACTCGAAACTCTCTCATGCCTTTACTTCAGACTTGCACCGCCTGCGGCCACCTGAACCTTGGCTTCGTTGAACAATGCCGGGGATGCGGAATAAGGCTGCGTCCTCCCCGCCGCCCCGGACTTTCCTGGCGCGACCGCTTTTTGGTGGGACTCCTCGCCCTCGGGCTGGCGGCACTGGCAGGCTTTGGAATGTACCATTTCCTCCTCCGTCTCCTGCCCCCCCTTCAAGAACTACTACACCTGTAGGGTTTCCCCCCTTCGTCTCGTCCGTTGCAAAAGTCCTGTAGCGCCGGTGCCTCTGTGCCGGGTGTCATTTGACATTGCGGATTTGCTCGCAATTTCACGTCCGGCACTGAGACCGGACGCTACCCTCTTGTCTTCTCCGGACTTTTGCAACGGGCTTCTAGTCCTCGGGCAGGCGATACACCGTCACCTGTTGCCCCCGCAGCAACCGCCGCAGACGTTCGATCATCGAATCATTCAAGCGGCCGCCATGCCGTGCCAGAAAGTGTCCGTGTTCATCATAAATATTCTCGGCAAGGACCAGCCCCGGCACGAGATCCTGGACGCGGCAGGGGCGCACATTGTCCGCGGCCTCCGCCGGAGCGTAGGTGGCGGAAAGACAGCCGATCGCCAGATTCACCACGTCGGGATCATAGGAGCGGCCCTTTTCCGACACGAGGTGGTCATGCAATTGTTCGACCACGTCCCCTGGCTGCCCCATGTACATGTGGAACAGATCACAACCATCGGCCACGCGCAGGATGCGCGCCTCGAAGAGGATCGCTTCACCGGCCAACCCTTTCGGAAACCCGGAGCCATCAAAATTCTCTGTGTGCGCCTCGATAATCTCCGAGGAGGTTTCCGCTCCGCGCACTTCCCCCATCAGCGTGGCACTGACGAACGGATAGTTCTGGAAAATCTTGAACTCGTCTTCATCCAGCATCCATGGCGGCCGGTTCCTCAGCTTGTCCGGCATCCCAAACTGACCAATGTCATGCAGGAGCGCGGCAAACTTCAAATGCCGCATCCGGCCCTCCTCCAGGCCCGCCTGCCGCCCGATACACTCCGCCAGCGCCTCCACCCGGCCGACGTGGCTTTGCTTGCCCTGGCCACTGATCAGATTGCTCAGGACCCGCAACGAATCCAGGAACCCGGCCTCGAGTTGCTGCCGTTGCGTTTCAAGCTGGTCGATCGTTTCCTGGAAACTGGAGGTGACCAGCGAAAGCTGCTGCCGCAAGTTCTCCGCCGTGCTGTGGATGCTTGAAGCCACGCGGTTCGCGGCACTCGACTCCGCGCTCGCGGGCAGGCCGGCCTTCTTCTTAAGTAGCACCTTGATCTTCGCCGCCAGCGTCGGATAGCTCAGCGGCTTTTGCACCACGTCCGCCACTCCGCGTTCCAGGAGGTCCGACACCAATTTCGGTTCGGACAGTCCCGTCACCACGAATATCACGGGCGGGTTCCGCTGCTCCAACAATTCCACCACCAACTGGTGGCCATGTTTACGGGGCATGCGAAGATCCGTGACAACCACGTCGTAGACCTTGGATTTCAACAAGTTCTCCGCCATCACGCCGTCGTTCGCCACCTCGCACACAAAGCCCTCGTGTTGGAGGGCCCGCGAAATCAGCGTGCGATCCTCCGGCGAATCGTCAACCACCAACGCCCGGAATTGCCGTTCCATCGATGCCTCATCCCCAACAGTTTCCTGATCACTGACTTTGCCTCAGCTTACTGTAGAACGCCCCGAAATCCCAACCCCATCACAGCAGTCACCATGCCAGCGCGGGCAATGAGGATTTCCAGCCACTTCGCAGTATTTACCGATCCTACCTTATTCACACGTCGCGCGGCATCTCCCTTGCTTTCTTCTCTAGTGATGAAATTCAGCCGCCGTAGAAGTGGAGGTAACTGAATGAATCAAAAAGACATGGAGGCGTTTCACGCCGAGTATGTCGAGGGATTGAGAAGAAAGGACCCACGGTTGGCGGATAGATTCTGCACACTCCCGCGCTTGGCGCAGCGGCGTTGGATCAGGTTGATGTCCGTTTATGACATCGGCCCCGAGGAAAGTACGCGCGCCCTCGAGGAGTACCTCAAGCTGACCCCCAGCCCGCAGGAAGGTGGTGAGCCACCCAGCTCGAAAGCCCCACCGCCCTGATTCCGGCAACCACACGCGGCCCCGCCAGGCGGGGCCGAAAAGCTAAAGTGCAGGCGGCTGACCCCAGCCGCCTGCACTTCTGCATCTGCGTGGACGACTGACCGGGCCACAAATCGCGCTAGTTTTGGTGGGCGCCTGCCTGGCACTGGGGAATGAAACGCTGTAGGCAAAAGCGAGAAAGTTGACCGCAAGTCAAGAAAATGTGGCACAGGTTTCGTAGAATTGTGTAGTATTTGGTGGAGGGGGCGCGGAGGATCGCGCCCGATGGGGAGGGACCGAGGCAGCCAATCTCCCCCTAAAGCAGGGTTATGGCCATCCAGTCGCCGCAGCACACGAAGAGCGAACCGCATCCAGCGCGGGCCACCATTCTTCTGATTGATGATGAAGAGCTGTTTCGTGAGATTTTGCGGGAGGGGCTGGAGGAGGCGGGCTATGTGGTGCTGGAGGGGGTCAACGGGCGGTCGGGACTGGAATGTTTCCGCAAGAAGCACCCCGACTTGGTGCTTTGCGACCTGCGGATGCCGGAGATGGACGGCTTGGCCGTCCTGGCGGCGATTGGGCAGGAAGATCCGGGGACGCCGGTGATTGTGGTGTCCGGCGCGGGGCAAATGGTGGACGTGCTGCAGGCGCTGCGGCTGGGGGCGTGGGACTATATTGTCAAGCCGGTGGAACTGGAGGTGTTGCGCCATTCGGTGGGGCGGGCGTTGGAACGGCGGCGCTTGTTGCACGAGAACCGGCGATACCGCGAGTCGCTCGAGGACACCGTGCGCCAGCGGACGCTCGAACTGCAACGCCGGACGGATGAACTGGAGAACGCGAACACGGCGTTGCGCCACCAGATTCAGGAGCGCAAGCGGGTGGAGAAGGAGCGGGCGCACCTGGAGGCGGAATTGCGGCAGGCCCAGAAGATGGAGGCGATCGGCACGCTGGCGAGCGGGGTCGCGCATGATTTCAACAACCTGCTGACGGCGATCATTGGGAACCTGACGCTGCTGCGCGAGGCGGCGGATTCGGAGCGGGTGGCCAAGTACATCACGGAGGCGGAGCATGCGTCGATGCGGGCGACGGGCCTGGTGCGGCAGATGCTGGCGCTGGGGCGGAAGTCGGACCCGGATGTGGCGCAGATTGACGTGAACCAGGCCGTGGACGAGATCGGGCGCCTGGTGCGGGAGACATTTGACCGGCGGATCGAGTTTGTGACGGAGAAGGCGGCGGAACTGCCGCCCGTGCTGGCGGACCCGGCGCAGGTCAACTCGCTGTTGTTGAATTTGTGCGTAAACGCGCGGGATGCCGTGCTCGAGCGCTTGCAGCATGCGGCGGGCAGTGAACTGCCGCCCGCGCGCATCACCCTGCAAACCGGGGAACAGTGGGTGGACAAGCACGAGATGCCGTCGCACCCGAATGCGGCGCCGGGATGGTACGTGTCGATTGCAGTGGCGGACACGGGCGTGGGGATGCCGGTGGAGGTGAAGAACCGGATTTTCGAACCGTTCTACACGACGAAGCCGGTGGACAAGGGGACGGGGCTGGGGCTGTCGGTGGTGTATGGGATTGTGCGCCAATTGAGTGGCTGGATCGACGTGCAGAGCGAGTATCTGCACGGCAGCACATTTACGGTGTATCTGCCGGTGGCGCAGGACCTCGCGATGCAGCCGCCCTCGGACCTCGCCTACCGGGCGAGCGCGCCGGGGGGGACGGAGACACTACTGCTGGTGGACGATGAGGCGGGAATCCGCGAGATCAGCGAGGAATACCTGACCCGCCTGGGATATACAGTCTTGCTCGCAGCGGACGGGCAGGAGGGGCTGCGCGTCTTCGAGCGGGAGAAGGACCGGATCGACTTGCTCATCCTGGATTTGTCCATGCCGAAGGTGTCGGGGAATGAGATGCTGCGGAGCATCCGCCAGGTGGCCCCGCACCTCAAGGCCATCGTGAGCAGCGGCAGCGCGGACGCGCCATCGCACGTGACGGAAAAGGTGGACGCAACGGAACCTCCCGCCGCCAGCCTCCAGCCTCCAGACTCCAGACTGTTAGCCCCAGCAACTCAGAACCCAGAACTCACAACTCAGAACTCTCCCCACAGCGATGAGCCGAACCCGAATACTCTGGTTATGCAATGCTGGCATGGTTTCCGTCGCCTTGGGGGCCGGCCTGCTGCCGGTGTATTTGACGACGTTCGCGGCGGAATTCGGCGGCCTTGGGGAAAGCGAACTGGGCCGGCTCCCCGGCGCCTTGTTTGCCGGGTTCGTGGTGGGGATTCTGCTCACCGGGCCGTTGGCGGACCGCCTGGGCAGCAAACTGTTCTTGCTGGGCGGGCTGGGGATGTCGGTGGCTGGACTCGTCGCGGGGTCGCTCGCGCCGGCGTTCAATGGGCTGCTGGCGGCGGCGGCCATGCTTGGGCTGGGCAGCGGCGTCGTGGATGCCCTCATGAGCCCCATTGTGGCCGCGGTCCAGGTGGAACGCCGCGCCGCGGCGCTCAACTGGGTGCACGCGTTCTACAGCATCGGCGTGGTGGGGATTGTGGTGATTGCCACGGGAAGCATGGCCCTGGGCGTGTCCTGGCGGACCACCATGCTGGTCCTGTCCCTGTTGCCCGTGGCGTGTCTGGTGGGTTTCGTCGGCGTGGAACTCCCGCCGCTGGTCCATCCCGGGCAGCAGCGCCAGCGCTTGCGGGTTCTGTTTCGCTGGCCGCGTTTCTACCTGGCCGGGCTGATCATCTTCCTCGCCGGGGCGACGGAAGAGGGCATTTCGCAGTGGCTGCCGGCCTACGCGGAACTCAGTCTGGGCTATAGCAAGGCCACGGCGGGCATGGCCCTGTCGGGATTCGCGCTGGCGCATGGATTGGGCCGGGTGCTTGGGTCGAGCCGCTGGAACATGATGTCGCCCTACCGCCTGCTCGTCGTGGCGGCTGGATTTAGCGGCCTGTGCTTCCTGCTCGGCGCGTGGGCGCCGGCGCCCGGCGTGGGGCTGATGGCGTGCATGCTCTGCGGGCTCGGGTGCAGCGTGCTCTGGCCGACCAACCTGGCCATCACCGCGGACCGCATCCCCCACGGCGGCGCCTCCCTGTTCGGCATCATGGCCGGGCTCGGCAACCTCGGGTGTACCGTCGCCCCCTGGGCCGCGGGGATCCTGGGGGAGAGGACCAGCCTCCGGACGGCGCTCTTCGTGGGGACGGCCATCCCACTGCTGATCGTCCTGTTGGCACTGGTCATCCTGAGATGGGATCGCGCCGCGGAATTAAGAATTAGGAATGAAAAATGAGAAATGGGGAAGGATGAATTTCAAGTTCCCCGCGCGTCTTTGTGGCAGGAAAAAGTCAGACGGGAGCTTGGATTATGGTTCCGAACCTCCAGACTCCGGATCCCAGACTCCAGACTTTCCGTTCCGGCAACTCGAAACTCGAAACTTTGAACTCCTTGTGCTACGTTATACGCATGACCACATTGGCTGAAATAGAGGCGGCCGCGGACCTGCTGCCGGCGGAGCAGAAGCAGGAGTTGCTGCTGTTCCTCGCCACGCGGCTGCGCGGCAATGGGCAACTGCCGCCACCGCGGGACATCAGCCGCGAACAAATCGAGGCCTGGATCGCCGATGACGAAGAGGGCATGCGACGGTTTCGGGCGGAGCAGTGAGGCTATTCCTCGACACTAGCGTCTTGCTTGCGGCAGCGGGCTCCGCAAAGGGAGCTGCGCGCGCGATCTTTTCCTATGCCCCCGCTTGTAGATGGGCACTGCTGAGCAGTCCCTATGCACTGAGCGAAGCAGTGGGGAACCTCTCGAAGTTTCCTGCCCGGGTGGCCGCGGATTGGATCCGGCTTCGCCCGCAGTTGACCGTTGTCGATGATGTGGTGACGCTCGACCGGCCAGTCATCTTTGAAGCGAGCAAAGATCGCCCCATCCTGTTTACCGCGCTGGCTTCGGCCGACATTTTGCTGACGCTCGACAAAGCGGACTTCGGGGAACTGTTGGGAGGCACGTTCTATGGGTTGCCGGTCTTATTGCCCTATGTTTTTCTCGGCCAAGAGCGCGCCGCGGGGCGGATGTAGGGTATAGGCTGGAGGTGGGCGGTTGGGGAAGGGGGTCTTCCTCTGGTGTGCCATACCTTGGACCCCAGACTTCGGTAACTCTGAACCCACAACTCTGAACCCAGAACTTACTGCCGAGGAGACCTGCGGTCGGTGGCGTGGCGCGGTCAGGAAACACGGCCACAACGGGGGCTTATTTTTTGCCAAAATATAAGAAGAATGGATATAATCATAAGAGGTGAATCGATCAACCTCTGGAGTAGACCCATGGCAACCATCACTATCTCTCTTCCAGAATCGTTGAGGGTCTTTATTGAAGAGCAAGTGGGCCGGGAGGGGTTCGGCACGGTGAGCGAGTATCTGCGGGCGTTGGTGCGGGAGGAACAAAAGCGAAAGGCCCAAGCCCGGCTCGAGGCGCTGCTGCTGGAGGGGCTGCAGAGCAACGCATCGGAAATGACTCCCGAAGACTGGTCGGAGATCAGGGCGGAAGTCCGGCGGCGGAGCGCGCAACGGAAAAGCGCCGGTAAATGACCCGAAAGCTCCTCAAGCGGGAAAGCGCCAAACGCGATATCATCGATCTCGCCGGCTATATCGCCCAGGACAACCTTGATGCCGCGGAACGGTTTATCACAGCGGCTGAGGGTGCGTTTCAATTCCTGCTCCAAACACCAGGCGCGGGCGCGCGGCGTGAGTATCTCAATCCAGCGCTTTCCGGGCTGCGCATGTGGCCCATCCGCGGGTTTAAGAAGTACCTCGTCTTCTACCGGGAAGGGCCGGAAACCCTGGAAATCATTCGCGTCCTTCACAACGCCCGCGACATCGAGACCATCTTCCAAACAGACGAGGGTATGTAGGTTGTCCCCAAGCTAGGAAAACTCGGAGTTCCTGCAAATGATCCTAAAAACAGCCGTCCAATCGCAGATGACGCCGATGTGCGCAGATGTAAATGGCAGTATCCTCTTGAAAATTCATGAGTTAATGCGATTATTTCAGAATCGGAATCCACTCCAGTGCTTCACCAAGATGGTTTCACCCTACCGGACAAAAAAGTCCATGCACATCTGCGGATATCTGCGTAATCTGCGATTCAAATGCCTTTCTTAGGATGATTGGAGAAGACCGATGAGCAGGGTCACGATTGAGTTACCGGACAGTCTGGCGCAACGCTTGGAAGAGGCCGCCCGGAAGGAAGGCATCACGCTGGATCAACTCCTGTCCTCCGCCGCGGCGGAGAAGCTGAGCGCATGGCTGACCATCGACTACCTCCGCCAACGCGCCGCCAACGCCCGGCGCGAAGACTTCGTCCAATTCCTCGATATGTCTCCCGATGTGCTGTCGCTGCCCGGCGGCAAGTGAAATCCTCCAACCCTTAACTCGGCCTACAGCCTTCGGTCTACGGACTGCGGACTGCGGCCCTAAGCAGGGAGACCTTCGGTCGAGCGAGTGGCGCGGTCAGGAGACACGGCCACAGCGGGGCAATTCCGGGCTTGGTTTTTCATTGCTGATGATGTAAACTGATGCTATTAAAGGATTGGGACTACCCGATCGATGTTGGGCCTCCGGGACTTCCCGGGGGCCCGGCGTTTTTCTAGGGGAACACCTTTGGGTGCTATAATGGCTTCTAATCACAGTGGAGACGCTCAGCATGACGCAACTGCTGGAAGAGGCCATTGAGCGGATCAGGACGCTGGCGCCGGAGGACCAGGACGCTATCGCCGCGCGCCTGCTGGCGGAATTGGCGGATGACCAGGCGTGGGAAGCCAGCTTTCGCGCCACCACCGATGCGCAATGGGCCGATGTGGCCGCAAGAGTTCGCGCCGACATCGCCGCGGGGCGGACCACGCCGCTGGACGAGTTTCTGGCAGAAGCCTAAGGCTGAGGGTAGGAGACCATTTGCATGAAGATTCAAGTCGAGATTATGCCGGGCGAAGATGGCCATTATGTGGCGCGGTGTCCTTCGTTGAAGAGTTGCTGGTCGCAGGGCAGAACGCGCGAGGAGGCCTTGGCCAATATCCAAGAAGCCATCGAGCTGTATCTGGAGCCGTCCCCGTCTGAAATGAACCAAGACGGCATGCGGGAGGTCGTGGAGTTGTCATTGTGAAGCTGCCCCTCCTCTCGGGCCGGCAGGTTTACTCCGCCCTGCAACGGCTGGGGTTCGTGGAAATTCAGCGCAAGGGAAGCCACGTCAAAATGGAGCACCCGGACGGGCGCCGCATCGTCTTTCCGTTTCACGATGAAGTGGACCGCTTCACGTTGAAGGGGGCACTCACGGACGCCGACGTGGACCTTGCCAAGTTCATCCAGCAAGTGAAGTAATCCCTGCCGTCCCGAAGTTCTGCCCGGCAACTCGGAACCCGAAACTCGCAACGCTGAACTTATCCTCGCCACAGAGAACACAGAGAAAAGACGGCCGGTTTTTCTACAGCCTTCAGCCTACGGTCTACAGCCTCACTCTGTGTTCCTTGTGCTCTATGTGGCAAGAATCCGGGCAGCGGTGTTCCCTCCTCCAGACTCCAGACTCCAGACTCCAGACTCCGGACTCTTTACACTCTCAAGGGGAATTGTCTAGACTCATCCTATGAACGCTGTAGCCGCAGATGTCATCGACGAAATCACCCGCCGCCTGCGGGCAGAGTTCCAGCCGGAGCAGGTATGGTTGTTCGGATCCCATGCGTGGGGCGAGCCGGATGCCGGGAGTGACCTGGACCTGTTGGTTGTGGTGCCGGAGAGCGACGAACGGCCCGTCCGTCGTGCGCAGCGCGCGCACCAGTGTCTGAGCGGCCTGAATGTGGCCACGGACATCCTGGTGAAAACGCGCGCCGAGTTCGAGCGGTTCCGGCACGTCCGCGCCTCGCTCGAAGCGCAAATCGCGGAACATGGCCGGTTGCTCTATGGATGAGGCCAAATGCGACCTCGTGCGCGCTTGGCTCATCAAGGCGCGCCACGACTTGGACACGGCGCACCAAATCAGCGGCCTGCCCCAGGGCCATTTGGATGTCGCTATCTACCATTGCCAGCAAGCAGCGGAGAAAGCAATCAAGGGATACCTGGCCTTTCAAGACCATCCACCCGAGCGGATCCATGACTTGAAACGGCTCGTTGGCCTGGCCGCCGGCTACGATTCCGCCTTTGCCGATTTACTGAACGCGGCCGTCATCCTGAACCCCTACGCGACGGCCTTCCGCTACCCCAACGAAGCGCCCCTCCTCGAACCAACGCGCATCGAGTTCACCGAGGCGCTCGAAGCCGCGACACGGCTGGTGCAGTTCGTGCTCTCGCGACTGCCCAGCGCGGTGCAACCGGTCTGAATGCCGGAGGTTTAACAACTCCAAACTGCTAACCCGCAACTCGAAACAGATTCTCGCCACAGAGCGCACAAAGACCACAAGTGGAATGCAGAAGGCTGAATGCGGAGGGCGGAGTGAGAAGGGGAATGTGGAGGACCACGGCTCGAGCCTTCTTCCTACAGCCTTCGGTCTACGGACTGCGGCCTAAGCAGGGAGACCTGCGGTCGGCGGAGTGGCGCGGGCGGGAGACGGGGCACAACGGCGGCCTCCTCCCCTACGCAAACAGCAACCGTCCGCGCGGCTCGGGAATCGGCCTCCCGAGTTCTCTGGCGGTCTCGATCCATTCGCCAATAATCACCTCCGCCTGGGCCAGGGCCTCCTGGTACGTGGGACCGTCCGCGGCACATCCGGGCAGTTCTGGCACCTCCGCGATATAGGCCTGGTCTTCTTCGCTCCAGTAGATGATGATTTCGTAGCGGAACCTACTCACGCTCCGTCTCCCTTCCCAGCTTGTATTCCAGGATCACGCTTCTGACTTGCTTCACTTGATACGCCTTTGCCAAGTGGCCGCGCGGTTGAAGATTAAGAATCTCGGGCAGATCGTCCCTCGTAAAGATATGGTGGCTGCCTTTTATCCGTTCTTGGAACCGGAGACGACGGAGCAGCGCGCACAGCGAAGCGAAATCAGTGTTCGCATCGGAACTGCCCCGTAAAATCTGGTCCAGTAGCTTTCCATGCGCCGTCATGCCGGTACCGCTCTCCTTCTGCCTGAAACATTCGCAAGCATGGCTTGTTTATACACTATACAGTTGATTCCGCGGCGGGGCAATCGGCACCTCCTCCCCCGAGGAGAAGGGAGTGGCGCGGTCGGGAGACTCGGCCACAACAAGCGGTCGACGGAGTGGCGCGGTCGGGAGACACGGCCACAACAGGGCGTCTCGCGTTCTTTCGTCGCAGGTCTTGCCTCCAGACTCCGGACTCCAGACTCCAGACTCCTGGAAACTCAGAACTCAGAACCGGCCAAAATGTTCCACGTGGAACACTGCACATATGTTCAGTAGCCTGCGTTTCCGGGTGGCAGATTTGCTCAATGAACCGGGTGGCAGATTTGCTCAATGAAGGAGGAAGGGATGAAGGGGCGGGTTGCGAAACAAGGGGTACTCGGTTGATAGAGATAATAATACTGAGAAAGACCCGATTTGGCAAGAAGATCCTCTTTCAACTTAGAACGCAGAACTCATTAGCCGGTTGACAGGGATGAGAGAGATGCGGAAGATTGAGTTTAGCAGGGAGACGGGAAAACGACGAAGTGCCGGAAGATCAGAAATCAGTTCCGGGCGACTCGGATGCATCGCTCATGTTCACACCATGGCCAAGCCAGGCCGAGATGCGAGGGGAAAATAGGGTAACGTCCCCTGATTTCAGATTTCACCAGTCTTTTCGCCCTGAACTGTGGCCTCCTTGTCCAATCTTCTCACGGCAGATTATGCATACGTCTTGAGAATCAAGATGACCCTTTTCATGGCATGCATATCTACCACAGATTTTACATTTCCGCGGGAAAAAGCCCAATCGAAGACCGCATACGTGACAATTTGCCATGGGGAAAACCTCCTTGAGAATCAGGTTACACCGCCGGACCGGGTTCGCAAGGTAAACCGAAGGGACTAGGTGCGCCCAGTGAACAGAAAAAGGGATGAAAAAGATCGATCAAAAGCTCAAGAACAAAACCGGGAGGGCCTATAGGCCCAGGGGCTATCGGAAGAGATGAGAAGAGATCAAACAATGTAGCAGGCAATGATAACAATACAGATATGAGACGGTAGAAGAATCCTCCTTCTTCGCTACCGGTAGAAATACTGAAGTCTGCGTCACTGGAGTCCGCAATGGAGGAATTTGTAATGGACACCACGCGGACGCGGTAGTTGCTTCCCGTTCCATAGCTGGTGGGCACGGTCAGGTTCATGCTCCCGTCATTAGGCGTCGATTCGCCATATGTATCAATTAGGTTTCCACCCTTGCGCACCTCCACCTTTACCTGGGAACCCACGTTTCCAGAGGAGGTCCACTGCACGGTGTACGTGCTGCCCTGCTGCCAGTTCTCCCCGCCGTTTGGGTACACCACAGTCAGGCTGGCTGACTGTCCATGTACAGGTGTATTCAACAGAAAAAATGACCCCGCCATCAATACTGCAGAAAACAGTGACTTTGGCATGGTTGCCCCTTTCATTCCGAACGTTCCAGACAACGCTTCTCAAAAATGGCAGACTTTTCCCCGGACAGGCACTTCCGCTTTAGTTCCACAGGCAACACTGGCGTGTCCGCCAGAGGCACTGCTTTTGCCGATCAACTTGTTACACATGCGTAACAAAAATTGCGCCATGCTGCTGGCGCTATGCGCTCGTTGGAAGAAAGACTTGCCCGAAACCTCCGTTGCCGCCGCGGTGATGCGACGCAGCGTGAATTCGCCCGAAAACTTGGCGTTTCAGTGGCAACACTCAACCGGATTGAACAAGGTCAACAGAACGTGTCGTTGGCCACCCTGGGTACGTTGTGCAAACGGCTCAAATGCGATATTCAGGACTTGTTCAATGCTCCGGAATAGTGTGTGTACACTTGCTTTGTTACACTTGTGAAACAAGACTATACCACTTGCTTCAAATTTGCAAGCTCTTTTTTATGGTAATTCATTGACCGGGGCATGGCGTTGAAGACATTTTGCGTCTCTGCATGCCGCGTGGTAGGCTGAGGACTTGTTACTCGGGGATCAACTTCGGGGGATTGCTCATATGTTAAGCCGCCGTCAATTCATCACCCTTGTCGCAGGTACGCCGATTATCTTCTCCACACCCGCCCTTGCGGCGAAGAAGAAGCCCAAGCCGAGCGAAGTTGTCCGCGTCGGGCTCATCGGCCTCGGGGGCCGGTGCCAGGAAATCGCGAAGACATGTCTAGGCATTCCGCAGATGCAGGTCGTCGCGGTGTGTGACTGTTTTAAGCCGCGCCTCGACGCCTGCATGGAGAAGCAGGGGGCGTCTTTGGGGTGGAAGCCGTATTTGGATTTCCGGAAGATGATTGAGGCGGAGGATCTGGATGGGGTGATGGTGGAGACGACGACGCATGCGCGGGGGTGGATTGTGTGTCATGCGATGGCGATGGGGATGGATGTGTATATTGAGAAGCCGATGTGTTTGACGGTGGCGGAGGGGCGGCAGATGGTGCGGCTGGCGCGGCGGTGGAGGCGGGTGACGCAGGTGGGGACGCAGCAGCGGTCGATTCCATTGAATAATTGGGCGAGCGATTTGGTGCAGGACGGGGCGGTGGGGAAGGTGAAGACGGTGTGGGCGCCGAATTTTGTGTGCGGGTCGCCGTGGGTCGAGAAGCCGGGCGAGCCGATGCCGGAGGGGAGTAATGAGGGGTGGTGGGACGTGTGGACGAACCAGGCGCCGTTGCGGCCGTATCACCATGACATCCACCGGGGCTGGGACCGCTGGCTGGATTATGATGGGGGCGGGATGTCGTTTGGGGTGACGGGCTGGGGCACGCACAGCTATGACCAGATTAATCGCGGGCTGGGCACAAGTGAGACGGGACCGATCGAGGTGGTGCTGGAGGAGGCGGTGTCGGAGCAGAAGGCGGGCCAGTTCGAGGAGCGGGTGATCGGGCCGGAGGAGACGGGCGCGCCGTATTATGGGATGGTGAAGACGCTGGTGGGGCCGCGGGCGAAGGTGCGGATGAAGTTCAAGGGGGGGACGGAACTGGCGCTGCACCTGGACGCGGACCGGAGCCCGGGCCTGGGCGCGATTTTCGAGGGGGAGAAGGGGAAGATCGAGATTAATCGCGACATGATCAGTGCGTCGCCGAAGGAATTGATCGAGGGGGTGGACCGGCCCGCGCCGTTGACGGTGCCGGAGACGCAGCCGCATATCGAGAATTGGGTCGAGTGCATCAAGTCGCGGAAGCGGTGCAATGCGGATGTCGAGTATGGGTTGCGGAGCACGACGTTGTGTTACCTCGTCAACATCGCGCGGGCGGTGGGGAAGGTGGGCGAGCCGCTGCAATGGAACCCGCGGAAGGAACGCTTCACGAATTGCGATGAGGGCAACGCGATGTTGTCGCGCCCGCGCCGGGAAGGGTTTGAATTGCCGGAGGGATGAGGGATGAAGGATGAGGGAGGAAGGATGAAGGATGAAGGGGGGACAGGGAACAGGGGATCTTCTTTCTTTTTGCGGAAAAAGAAAGAAGCAAAGAAAAACGAGTTGGGGAGAGCGGCGCTGGAAGTCCGGGCTACGTGGCAAAAAGAGAAAGAAGCAAGAGGAACGGGTATAGGGGAGATGTGAGGAGGGTGTTTCGGCCACGCGCACCCGGGGCAGGTGGGCGTGGCCGAAACGCTGTCCGCCCTGCCGGGGGCCGGAAAGGGGGGCGTGCAGGCTGGGGACCGGAGCCTGTAGACTGTGGGAAGTGTCGGGCGGGAGGGCGAGCGTACCCGCGAGCAGGTTGAATTTTGGCTGCAGTCCACAGCCTGCGGAATGATCAACCTGCTCGCGGGTACGCTCGCCCTCCCGAGTTGAGATTCTTGCCTACGGACTACAGCCTACAGCCTACGGTCTACTCCACATGTCTTCTGACGTGACAACAGGTTTACCTGCCCTCGACGACCTCCTGCACGGGATCATGCTGGGCGACAACATCGTGTGGCAGGTGGGGTCGGTGGAGGCGTATGGGCCGTTTGCGGGGGCGTTTGCGGCGCGGGCGATCGAGCAGGACCGGCCGATGGTGTATTTCCGGTTCGGCCGGCACGCGCCGCTGTTGTTGCCGCAGGCCGGACTAACCATCCACGAGCTGGACCCGAATGCGGGCTTCGAGTTTTTTGTGGCGAGTATTCATGAGGAGATCGCGCGGGCGGGCCGGGGCGCGTTTTTTGTGTTCGATTGCCTGTCCGATTTGGTGGCGGACTGGTTCAGCGATCACATGCTGGGCAATTTCTTCATGCTGACGTGCCCGTACCTGTTTGATCTGCACACGGTGGCGTATTTTGCATTGTTGCGCGATTACCACACGGACGCGGCGGTGACGCCGATCCGGAAGACGACGCAGTTGTGGCTGGATGTGTACCGGCATGAGGGGAAGACGTACGTGAAGCCGGTGAAGGTGCGGCAGCGGGTGATTTCGAGCATGCACCTGCTGCACGTGGAGGAAGGGAACGCGTATCGGCCGGTGACCGAGAGCCACGTGCTGGCGGAGGTGTTGCGGCGGCCGGGGTCGTCCGCGGGGGCGGGCGCGGCGCCGTCGGATGTGTGGATGCGGGCGTTTGGCGAGGCGCAGCAGTTGCTCGAGGGGAGCGCGGCGGTGGACCCGGAGGAGCGGAAGCGGCTGTTGCGGCGGCTGCTGCGGATGCAGGTGTCGCGGGACGGGCGGGTGCTGGCGCTGGCGGAGCGGTATTTGGGGATCGAGGACGTGGTGGCGATCCGGCGGCGAACGATTGGGACGGGGCTGATTGGCGGGAAGGCGGTGGGGATGCTGCTGGGCCAGGCGATCCTGCGGCGCTCGGACCCGCGCTGGATCGAACGGCTCGAAATGCACGATTCGTTCTTTGTCGCGTCGGACGTGTTCTACACCTTTCTGGTGGAGAATGGGTGCTGGTGGCTGCGGAAGAACCTGCGCGACCGGGAAGCATTTCAGGAGAATGCGGGGCAGGTGCGGCGGCGGATTCTGAGCGGGGAATTTTCGGAGCGGGTGCTCGAGCGGTTCGGGCAGATGCTGGAATATTACGGGCGCTCGCCGATCATCGTGCGGTCGAGCAGTCTGCTCGAGGACAATTTCGGGAATGCCTTCGCGGGGAAATATGAGAGCGTGTTCTGCGCGAACCAGGGGCCACTGGAGCAGCGCTTTGATGAATTCCTGGACGCGGTGAAGACGGTCTATGCGTCGAGCATGAGCGAGGAGGCGGTGGCCTATCGCGCGCGGCACCGCCTGATGCATCTGGACGAACAGATGGCGCTGCTGGTGCAGCGGGTGTCGGGCGCGGACCACGGTGGCTTTTTTTATCCGCACCTCGCGGGCGTGGGGTTCTCGTTCAATCCCTATGTGTGGAGCCGCGACATTGATCCCGAGGCGGGCCTGTTGCGGCTGGTCTTTGGCCTGGGTACGCGCGCGGTGGACCGGCACGATGACGACTACACGCGGATCATTGCATTGAACGCGCCGGAGCGCCGGCCCGAGGGCGACAGCGCGGACGGTGCGCGCTATTCGCAGCATTATGTGGACTTGCTCGATTTGCGCGAGAACACGCTGCGCACGGAGCGGTTCGAGGAGACGGTCAATGCTACGCGGGACTTGCCGCTGGATCTCGTGGCGCCAATACACGCGGCAACACGGCGGGAGCGCGGGGAGGGCGCGGGCGCGGCGCGACGGCTGACGTTTGCGGGGCTGATTCGCGACACGGCGTTTGTGGCGGAAATGCGCGAGATGCTGGAAACACTCGAATGGGCGTATCAGTATCCGGTGGACATCGAGTTCGCGGCGAATGCCGTCGGCGAGCGGGAATACAAGCTGAACCTGCTGCAGTGCCGGCCGCTGCACATCCACGGCGGCGCCTTCAGCGAGGCCGCGCCGTCGGGCCTGAAAGACGAAGATATCGTCCTGCATGGCACGGGGCCGGTGATCGGGCGCAGCCGCGCGGAACCGGTGCAGCGCGTGATTCTAGTCGAGCCGGGCGCGTACGCCGCGCTGCACCGGCAAGAACGGTACGCCGTCGCGCGGCTGGTGGGGCGGCTGGCGCACGCGCGGCCGCAGGGAACGTCGCGCGGATGCTTGTTGCTGATTGGGCCGGGACGCTGGGGCACGCAATCGCCGGAGACGGGCGTGCCGGTGATGTTTGGCGAGATCAATACCGTGGATGTGCTGTGCGAAGTGGTCGCCATGCGCGAGGACCTCGTGCCGGACGTTTCAATGGGCACGCATTTCTTCAGCGAACTGGTCGAGATGGACATGCTGTACGTGGCGGTGTTTCCCGACAAAGCCCAGAATCGTCTCAATCTCGCGGCGCTCACCCAGGAAAAGAATCTCCTGCTAGAACTCGCGCCCGACGCGGTGGAGCTGGGGGAGGTGGTGCGGGTCTATGATCCAACGCACCTGAGAATCCACGCGGACACGATCCGCCAGGAGATGGTGTGCTATTGGGAGAATGAGGAATGAGGAATTAGGGAGGTGTGAGGGGCAGGTCGAGCCAGGCGAGGGCGATGTCACGGCGCATGTGGCCGAGGTCGTCGGGGTCGGTGGTGCCGTCATAGAAGATCGCGAGGCGTTGGCCGACGACGAGAACGGACGGGAGGCCGACGATGTGCTTGGACCAGGTGCAGTTATGCGGGTCGAGGACGATGGCTTTGTGCGCGGCGTCCCAGCGCGTGGGGTCTTTGCTCCAATAGACCCAGATAGCGTCTGTGTATTCGTGGCCGCTTGCCGTGATGCCGATGTGGTTGGTGAAGAGAAACCAGGTGCTGTTGACGGGTTCAAAGTAGACGGACGAATTCTCGACCTGCTCCTCGATGGGAACCGCGGGCGCGGGATCGGGCGTCCAGGCGCCGTCGAGGTCCTTCGTGCGGGCAATGCCGAGCGTGCGCTGGACGCAGGGATTACCTTCCTTGCGTGTCGTGGAACTGAAGAACATCAAGTATTCGCCGCCGTGGGTCATCACGTAGCCCGGACTCGCCACCATCGAATAGTAGGTGCCGCCTGTGGGGCGGAAGGGGACGACGTTCTTCTGTTTGGTCCAGGGACCGGCGGGCGAAGTGGCGCGCGCCTTCATGGTGAGGTAGGGAAACGACGGCACGCGGTCCGGCGCGGGCGACGTGTTCGGCGTGCCGAGATAGAACAGGTGCCACGTACCGTGGTC
>JACPGD010000164.1 GCA_016182645.1 Candidatus Hydrogenedentota bacterium
CTCGATCCCGCCTCGGCCGTCCTGGATCAGGAATTGCGCGCGGTTGCCGCCATCCAAATGAATCTTGTTCCCACCCTCCTCGGCGTCGACGCCGCCCAGGAAGAGGCAGATCCCTTCACCGTGAAGGGTGATTCCGTTGCCGATGTCCCGCTAACCAACATCAATCCCGCAGGGGAATTGCAGGCCCCCCCCGCGCCTCCGGCGCCGGCCCCCGCACCGGCCCCCGCCCCCGCCGCCCCGGCAGAACCGGCCGCCGAGGAAGGCGCCGAAGAACCCGAGCCGCCCATGCCGCGTACCGAGGCAGGTGCTGGCGCCACGGATGCCAACACCGCGATTGTCAGCCGCATGCAGGAACTCCTGCAAAGCGCGCAACCCGCGGGACCGGTCATACCGGAAGCCGGGGAACCCACCGTCATTACCGCGGAAGGCGAAGAAACCGCCCTGCGCTCCATGAAGGGCGGCGATCCCCTCTCGCAGGAGGTCAACATCGATTTCCGCGAAATGGATCTGGTCAATGTGGTCGCCATTCTCGCGAACAAAGCCGGTATCAACATCATCGCCGGTACCGACCTGCAGGGGACCGTCACGGCCAATCTGCAAGGGGTCACCCTGCGCCAGGCCATTGAAACCGTCCTCCGCACCAACGGCTTGGGCATTATTGAAGAGGAAGGCATCTATCGCATCGTACCTTATGAAGAAGCCGTCGAGGCCCAACGCCAGACGACCATGATCCACCTCGAAAACGCGAAGGCCACCGAGGTCCAGCGCGTTTTGTTGGACATCATCAAAGGCTCGCCTGACCAGCGCGTCATCAACGTCTCCGCCAATGAAACCGCCAATATCCTGGTTATTTCCGGCCCGGAAACCCGCATCCATGAATTGGTCCAAGTCGCAAGAGACCTCGATGTCGCGGAGCCCGTGTTGCCCACGGTCACCGAGCCCATCAAGCTCAACTATGCCCAGCCCGATGACGTCGCCACCATTCTTCAAGACATGCTCACACCGGAAATCGGCACCGTGTCCTCGGATGAGCGTGGCCGCTTCATCATCATCAAGGATGTGCCCGTCGTTGTCGAACAGGCCAGAATGCTGATCAACCAAATTGACATGCCGGTGAAACAGGTGCTCATCGACACCATGGTCGTGGACGTCGCCCTCGACGACAGCGCGGATACCGGCGTCAACTGGCTCCTGCAGGCCGTCCAGCACCAAAGCCGCCGCAATGCCGCCATCGGCCCCAACGCCCCGAACACCGGAAACCTCCAGGATCTCGGCCTGGGCACCAACATGCCATTCAGCCAGAATCCCGCCAGTGCGCTCTCTTTCGGACTGCTCACCGGTGACATTGACTGGTCCGGAGTCATCAGCGCCGAGATCCGCAATCAGAATGGCCGCCTGGTTTCCAACCCCGTCGTCGTCGCAGTGGAGAACACCCCGGCCAAGATTTCGATTTCCCAGGAAATCCCCTACGTGGAACTGCGCCAGACCAGCGGCGGCGGCTCTCAGACCACCACCGAATTTAAGGAGGTGGGCACGATCCTCATGGTGACGCCCTCCGTCACGCACGACGACCACATCATTGTGAAGGTCGCCGGAAAGGAAAGCAGCACCGCCGGCGAGTTCAATGGGATCCCGATTGAAGACAAGCGCGAGTTGGAAACCAACCTGCGCATGGCCAACGGCCAGACGATTTTCATCGGCGGTCTCCGGAAGAACGACAACAACACGACCGTGCGCAAGGTGCCCATTCTCGGCAATATCCCCGTCGTAAACTTCCTCTTCCGGAGCAATAACCGCTCAGAACAGGTCAACGAACTCCTGATATTCTTGACCTGCTCCGTGCTGGACGAAGACCATCCGCGCTTGACCCCGTATCAGCGCGCCAACTATGAGGCGGGCAAGTCGGAAGAGGTCAAAGTGGACGTGGAAAATAACATGTACCACGACATGATCTACCCGCACGAAATGCGCGACCCCATCTGGAAGTGGCGCCGCGCCGAGTAGCAGTATCGAGTAGCAGCATTGGCTGGCATGCCCAGCCCGTCCTCACGGCAGGGCATGCAGTTCCCGGCAGCAGACTTGTGCGGCCACCGGGCCTTCCGGTGGCCGTGTTGATTTAAGCCCAATGACAGCATGGGCCTTGCATTCCAGACTGCCAGTGCCTGTCTTGTGCCCGTCCTTTCTGTCCTTTGCGTCCCTTGTGCCCTTTTCCAGAAAGGCCCCGCCAGTGCCCACTGAGAAAGAAACCCCGTCCAGCCCCGCGGAAGTGCGTGTGTCCCCATTCACCATCAACTTGACCGTTTATTACGCCCTCCAGCGCCCCAGTTCCCCCAACAGCGCACTCCCGGCGATGCTGCTCGCTTTGCATGGCTGGGGTCAGAACTGCAAGCGCTTCCTGCGCGACTTCAGGCCCCTGGAATCCCGCAACATCCTCGTCGTCGCGCCCCAGGCCCCGCACCAGTTCTACCTGGACATGGCAACCAAAAAGGTGGGGTTTAGCTGGCTCACCGTCTACGAGCGTACCCAGGCAATTCTTGATGTGAACCAGTACCTGCGGCGACTGCTGGATCATATCGCCCAAGACACGCCCTATGACCCCGCACGCGTTTTTTTGCTCGGCTTTAGCCAGGGATCTTCAATGGCGTATCGCTTCGCCGTTTCCGGCCTCCTCCAACCGGCCGGCCTCATCTCCTGCTGTTCCGACCTGCCGCCCGATGTCGCCGAAGTCCTCCACGCACACGCGCCGTTTCCAGTGTTGCTCGCGCATGGGGAGGAGGATGGCCTCATCCCCCGCGAAAAACTGAGCGAGGCCGGCAACACCCTGCGCCAGGCGGGCTTCCCCTGCGAGGAACACCTGTTCCCCGGCGGCCACGAAATAACGCCCGGCCTCGTCGCCACGATTGGCGACTGGATGAATCAGCAAAGTGCGCGGGCAACCCCGTGATCACAATTGCTTATGCGTCCCGTCGCAAAAGGGTCTCTTGGCGCTCTGCTTGCACTGGCATAGCGCGTACCGCTTCTTTTCCGAAATCACCAACTGGATCGGGCTCATCCCAACGGCCTTGTGCGATCCATCGCACCACGGCTGGTTGGCCGAGCGGCCACACGCACACCACCAGTACTCGCCCGGTTCCAGTTCAAGGACGGCCGGCATTCTGGCGGCAATGATGGCTTCGGGCATAATACTTCCTCCATAAAACTTCCTGAAAATGTGGCATTAAATCCGTCCGACTCAACAAGCAGCGATAGAACGGAGTATAGCAAAAGTCCCCGCAGGGCCTGCGGCCACCGCCGCGTGAACGAAAGGCATGAATGACAAACGGCTCCCCCGGACAAGCACTCCTGAGCGTCCAGAACATCACCCGAAGCTACGGTGCGCAGCCTGTGCTCCGCGAGGTGTCCCTGACCATACACGAAGGCGATCGCATCGGCCTCATCGGCCGCAACGGCTCGGGAAAGTCCACCCTCCTGCGCATTCTGGCCGGCCAGGACGCGCCCGATTCCGGCTTGGTCACACGGAGCCAGGGGCTGCGCGTTTCCTTGCTGGCCCAGGTCTGCCGCCTCGACGGCGCTAGGACCGTCGCTCAGGCCCTCGAAGATGCCGCCGAAGAAAAGCGCTCAATGCTCGCCCGCTACAATGCGTTGGTGATCACGCTCGCCGACGAGGCATTGACCACCGGCGAACAAGCTCGGCTGCGCGAGGAGGCCGATTCCCTCCACCATGCCCTTGATTTGGCCGACGCTTGGGACATTTCCCATGAGTTAAAGCGGATCGCCGTGTCGCTCGCGCTGCCCGAACCGGAGCGGCCGCTCGCCACGCTCTCGGGCGGCGAATTGCGCCGCGTCGACCTCGCTTCAAAGCTCTTGCAGCATCCCGACGTGCTGTTGCTCGATGAGCCGACCAACCACATTGACACCCGCAGCGTCGAGTGGATTGAAGGCTTCTTGGAAACCTACTCCGGGAGCTGTGTCCTGGTCACGCACGACCGCTATTTTCTTGATCGCGTCGTCAACCGCATCGTCGAAATCGAGTTTCAGCGCATCTACTCCTTCCCCGGCTCCTATGAACGGTTCCTCGAATACAAAGCCGTGGTCGAAGACACCCGCGCCCGCACCGAAGATAACCGCCTGGCGCTCATCCGCCGCGAACTCGCCTGGTTCCGCCGTGGCGCCAAGGCCCGCACCACCAAGCAAAAGGCCCGCATCGGCCGCCTCGTCGACGTCCAGGA
>JACPGD010000165.1 GCA_016182645.1 Candidatus Hydrogenedentota bacterium
GCCCGCCCCGGCGCCCGCCGCCCCGCCACCGGCCCCGCCGCCGCAGGCCGCGGCGCGCAAGGCGCCCGACCCTGCGGACCGGCCGGCGCCTGCGTTTGTACCGGGCACGACGCCGCAGACCTCGCCCGACGCGGCTTACTGGGGGAAAGTGAATCCCACCCAAAAACCGGTCACCCCCACCGCTCCCACGATTCCCACGCCGCCGGCACTTCCCACCCCTCCCGTCACTTCAGCGCCTTCTCCACCGGCGACGCCAGCCACGGAGACCCCGGTCACCCCCACGGCGCCTGCGCCGGTCGAGACTGCTCCCGCAGCCGCCCCTGCGCCCGCAAGCACCGCCCCGGCAACGCCGGTCGTGACCAAAGCCCCCGTAGCGACGCCGGCCGCCGCGCCGTCAACGCAAGAGTCGCAAAAGCCTGCGGCTCAGGCGTTGCCGGCGAAGCCGAAGGAACCCGCGGGGCCACTGGCCAAACCGGAAGCCAGCCCGGACGCAGCGACGAAGCCCATTGTTCTGGAACAGGATGTGGAGTCCAAGCCGGAGACACCCGAGAAACCAGAGGCTTCCACCAAGCCCGAGGCGGCGCCGGAACCGAAGCCGGAACGCCGGAACCGGAACCAGTGGCGGAAGAGGTCCCCGCGAACCCCTTCGCGCCCAAGCCGATAACGCCTGAGGAGGAAACCGAGGAAAAGCCGGAAGCACCAGCCACGGCCGAAGGGTCTGAGAAGTCCGACCAGTCCGATGAGTCCGACAGGTCAGACCGGTTCGACCAGTCCGAAAAGTCCGACCGGACCGGCCTATCCCCAGCCGCGTCTCAGGCAGTCAACGAACCAGCCGCCGCTGATAAAGAGAACACTTCAGGCTCCAGAAAGCGCGCGGAGGACCGGAAGTAGATAGGACCATGAACAAGGACGAGGAAGGAAGAAGACAGCGTCTTCCTCTGCTTCTTTTCTCTCATTTCCTTCGGGTGAAATCGAAATCGGTGTAGCACGCGCTTTGTTTTGACTAAGATCTTTCCCATGAAAGCAAATAGTTCTCGCTACTCCTTGACTCACCACAATTTCCGCGCATGGCTCTTGCTTGCTGCTTCAACTTGCTTACTGGGCATGACGGCGGACGCCGATGTGCAGGAAAGCATCACCACGTCCCGGCGCAATGCGATTGTCACCGCCATCGAAAGCGTCTCCCCAGCGGTCGTCACCATCAATGTGGTAGAACTACACGTCGAGCGGTCGATGGACCCGTTCTTCGAGGAATTCTGGGGGATGTTTGGCGAGCGCTTCGAGCGGCCCTATGCGCGCCAGCACGCGGTCGAGTCTATCGGCAGCGGCTTCATCTTCACGCCGGAGGGGCACATCCTCACCAATTACCACGTCGTCCAAAATGCCAGCGCCATTTCCTCGGTCTCGTTGCCGGATGGGCGTACGCTCGACGTCGCAGTGGCCGGTGTGGATGAGCGTACGGACATCGCGGTGCTCAAGGCGAAGGATGCGAAGGACTTGCCCCATATCCCGCTGGGTAATTCGGAAGACCTGATGGTGGGAGAGTGGGTCATCGCCATCGGAAATCCCTTTGGCAACCTGATGACAGACCCGCAGCCGAGCGTCAGTGTGGGTGTCGTTTCGGCCAACCACCGGCGCGTCGCGCGCGATGTGGGGGGAGACGACCGGAGCTATCAGGATCTCATTCAGACAGACGCGGCGATCAACCCCGGCAATAGCGGCGGGCCGTTGGTCAACGCCCAGGGCCAGGTCGTCGGCATGAACACGATGATCTTCTCGAACAGCGGCGGAAACCAGGGGCTCGGTTTCGCCATACCCGCCAGCCGCATCCAGCGCGTGGTGGACGATGTGCTGCGCTTTGGGCGGCGCCGCAATCCGTGGATGGGCTTCCGCGGCGAGGCCGTGCAGGAACTCACGGACTACTCGCTCCAGCAACTGGATGTCCGCGCCGGTGAAGGCGTGCTGGTGACTGAAATCCTGAAGACGTCGCCGGCCTTCGAGGCGGGATTGCGGTTGGGAGACGTCATCACTCAGGTCAATCGTGAACCGGTAACGCATCCCGTCGAAGTGGACTACATCAATTGGGGCCTGTTCGTCGGCGACCCCGTGACACTGACGATCAACCGCGCGGGGAAATCAGCGAAAGTGAATTTCAACATCACCGAGTTGGTTCGAGAGTGACGGAAAGTGGTCTATAGCAAAACCAGATTGTCGCGGTGGACCACTTCATCGAACTCCTTCTGGCCCAGAATTCCAGTGATCTCCTTGCTCTTTCGCCCTTTGATGCGCTGGATGTCCTGGCTCGAATAATTGACCAGTGCGCGGGCAATATCGCGCCCCGCCAGGTCGCGGATCTTGACGGCCGCGCCGACATCGAATTTACCTTCGACCTCGACGATGCCCGCCGCGAGCAGGCTCTTGCCCTGGTTGAGGATGGCGTTACGCGCGCCGTCGTCGATACGCAGGGTGCCCCGGGTGGCGCGGCCGAACGCAATCCAGCGTTTGCGGTGGGGGATGCTGATCTCGCTGGGCGAGAAGACCGTGCACTTGGCGGCGCCCGCGAGCACGCCGTGAATGATGTCGCTGTGGTGGCCGTTGGCAATGACGGCGGGCACTCCGGAGCGGCAGGCAATGCGTGCCGCCTCTAGCTTCGTGACCATGCCGCCGGTCGCCGTGACGCTGCCCGCGCCGCCCGCATATTTCTCGATCTCGGGCGTGATGTGCTCGACCAGGGGGATATGCGTGGCCTCGGAGTTCTGGGCCGGGTTGTGATCGTAGAGGCCGTCCACGTCGCTCAAAATAATCAGCAGGCTCGCGTTCATCTTGGCGGCGATCTTTGCGGCCAGCGTGTCGTTGTCGCCGAAACGAAGCTGGTCCACCGCGGTCGAGTCATTCTCGTTCAGGATCGGGATGATCTGCTTCATTCCGAAGAGCGTCTGGATCGTGTTGCGCACGTTAAGGTAGCTGCCGCGCACGTCAAGATCGCCCAGCGTCAGCAACACCTGCGCCGCGTGCAGTCCTTCGCCATAGGTGCGGAACAACGTCTCGTAATAGTGCATGAGCGTGGCCTGACCGACGGCGGCGACCGCCTGTTTCAGCGGCAGGCCGCGCGGGCGCTCCGTCATCTCGAGCATGTTCATGCCGCAACCCACCGCGCCCGACGTAACAATGAGGATGTTCATCTCATGCGCATGCTTGCAATGTCTCGGTTGGAAATATCATAATCCTGCTTAGATTCTGGAATTGGAGATGCAAGCCCCCTCGCGGCAAGAAATTAACACGGCGCGACATGGGATGCAAATTTCATCGCGGACACGGCCAGACTCCCTTGGTTTAATTCTCCGCGCCGGGGACGCTATGCTATGCACTCGGAGTGGGGCACCTCTGGTCATTCTGAGTCCGCGGCGGCGGGCGAAGAGTCTCTTGCCACGCCGGCCCCGCGCCGCGTGGACCAAGGGCAGTTGACCGCTACTCAACAAGGAGATCCGCGCGTGACGCATCCGGCGCTTACAACCTATCTGAAAACGCAACCCGGGCCACTCGATCCGGCGGCCGTGGGCTATGTCGCCGCCCTGTCGGCGGTGGCGCAGACCGCGCCGGTGGTCGCGCGGGCGATTGTGCAGGAGTTGGCCGATCAGCGGCGCTACCTGAAGCTCATCGCTAGTGAAAACTACTGCTCCTTGGCGACGCAGTTGGCCATGGGTAACCTGCTGACGGACAAGTACGCCGAGGGCTTCCCCGGCCAGCGTTTCTATGAAGGCTGTGACAACGTCGACACGGTCGAGGCCTTTGCCGCTTCGGAAGCGTGCCGGTTGTTCGGCGCCGACCATGCCTACGTTCAGCCGCACAGCGGCGCCGACGCAAATATGGTCGCCTTCTGGGCCATCCTCACGGCGCGCGTGGAGGTGCCCATGCTCGAATCGCTGGGGATCAAGGACCCCTCGAAGGCCTCCCTCGAGGACTGGAACAAGGTGCGGGCGGCGCTCGGCAACCAGCGCCTGCTGGGCATGGACTATTACTCCGGTGGCCACCTCACGCACGGGTACCGGCGCAATCTTTCGGCGAAGATGTTCGAAGCGCACAGTTACGCCGTCGAACGCGAGACCGGCCTCCTCAATTACGAGCAGATCGAGCGCCAGGCGGAAGAGGTGAAGCCACTGATCCTGCTCGCAGGCTACAGTGCCTATCCGCGCGCGATCAATTTCCGGCGCTTGCGCGATATCGCGGACAAAGTCGGCGCCGTATTCATGGTGGACATGGCGCATTTCGCCGGCCTGGTCGCGGGCGGCGTGTTCAGTGGCGAGTTCAACCCGGTCGCGCACGCGCACGTGGTCACCTCGACCACACACAAAACCCTGCGTGGGCCGCGTGGCGGTATTGTGCTCTGCAAGAAGGAATTCGCGGAGGTGGTGGACAAGGGGTGCCCGCTCGTCATCGGTGGGCCGCTCCCCCACATCATGGCCGCGAAAGGCGTGGCCTTCGCCGAGGCGAACCAACCCGCATTCAAGAACTACGCCCAGAAGATCGTCCAGAACGCGCGCGCGCTGGCGCAAGCCTGTGTCGAGGCCGGCCTCACGATTGCCACCGGCGGCACGGACAACCACCTGATGCTGATTAACGTCAGCGCGACCTACGCCCTGACCGGGCGGCAGGCCGCGGGCGCCCTGCGCGAATGCGGCATCACGCTCAATTTTAATTCGCTGCCCTACGATCCGAATGGCCCGCTGATTACGAGTGGGCTGCGGCTCGGCACGCCGGCGGTGACCACGCTTGGCATGGGCGAATCCGAAATGCAGGAGATCGCGCAGATTATAAAGTTCGTCCTCGACCATTCGCAGGCCGGCCTGGTCGAACAAGGCCCAAATGCGGGCCAGCCCAGCAAGCGCACGCACGTGCTCGACGCAAAGGCGCGCGAGGAGGCGCTGGCGCGGACGCAGGCCTTGCTGAAGCGTTTTCCAGTGTATCCGGAACTCGACCTGGCGTTTCTTCAGGCGCAGTTCTGCCCCGGGGCTTGACACGGTCACGCCTCCGTCAATGTTGTGTACTGCCGCCTATAGGTCCCATAGATCCTATGGCCGCTTCATCGTGCTGCTTGACATGTGTAGCAGGTACATGGTACAACGTTACGCATGTTGTGCCTTGTCCCCCTCAGACCCTGGCTACTGCTCCTGCTGCTCACCGCCCACGGCAGCGCCGACGACCTGGCCATCCGTTGGTGGCATTTCTATGGGGCGGACACTTGGCCCGTGATGCAGCGCCTCGTGGCCGAATTCGAGACAACCCACCCCGGCATCGACATCTTCCCCGAGTATCAGGGTTCCTATGACATGCTTTCGCGCAAGCTGCTCGCCGCCATCGTGGCGGGCGGCCCGCCGGAGTTGTGTACGTTGGGCTGCGGCGAGGTGATGCGTTTTGCAGAGACCGGCTGGCTGGCGCCGGTGCAACTCAGCAGCGCTGACCAGACCGATTTCTTTCCGGCGGTACTGGACGCCTTCACACACAACGGACAGCTTTGGGCGCTGCCCGTCGAAGGGGCGGCCTACGTGCTCTACTGGAACCGCACGCTGTTCCGCGAAGCGGGCCTGCCGGACCGTCCCCCGGACACGTGGGAAGAACTCTGTGAATTTGGTCGGGCACTCACGCGCGACGTGGACGGCGATGGGCGTGCGGACCACTGGGGCTTCGCGCGTTACGACAAGGAATTGGTCGGCGCCAGCACAATATTCAACCTCTACTTCGCGAACGAAGCGCCACTGCTTGAAGGCGGCGCCGCGCGTATCGATGTCCCCGAAGTCGTGGACGTGCTGCGGTTCTGGCAATCGCTTGAAACCGAGCACGGCATTACGGCGCCCAGCTTGCCGCCGCAAGCCATTCAACGCGGCTTGGTGGGCATGTGGATCGGCGGTACCTTCAGCTACCCCGCGCTTGCCTCGCACCTCGACCTTGGCCTCGCGCCCATTCCCCCGCTTCGCCAGACGGCCTGCCTGGCCGGGCCCGACACCGTTGTCCTCGGGAAGACGGACACGGCCCACGAGTCCGCCGCGCAGGAATTTCTGCGCTGGCTCACCGCGCCGGAGCAGGCCGTGCGCCTTTGCACAAATTTGGGCTACCTCCCCTTGCGGCACTCGGTTCTTCAACATCCCGAATTTACCGCCTTCCTCCACACGCATCCTGCCTACCGGCCGATTCAGGACGTGATGGCGCACTTCAAAACCAAGCCGGCACACCCGGTTTGGAGCGAGATTCAGAACGCCCTGAACACCGCGCGCGAGCAGGTCGAGTGGGGCCGCGCCAGCCCCGAAGCGGCCGCCCAAACAGCCCAACAGGCCGCTCAACGCGCACTGGCCCGCTACCAGCAAGAGCAGGCCCCCGCGCCGGCACGAACCAGTGGCCTTCTTGTGGTTTGCGGGGCCGCCCTCGCCGCTGCCGCATTCTGGCTGCGCAAAAACAGGGACCACAGCGACAGCAGAGACAACAGAAACAGGCACGAAAAGATCGAATCGTTCCCACCTTCCCACCTTCCTACGTTCCCACCTTCCCACCTTCCTACGTTCTCCCGTTCCCACCTTCCCACGTTCTCCCGTTCCCAGCTTCCCACGTTCTCACGTTCCCACCTTCCCACGTTCTCCCGTTCCCACCTTCCCACGTTCTCACCCGTCTGTTGGTTCGTCCTGCCACACGTGACACTCTTCCTATTCTTCACCGCCGGGCCACTGCTGGCGGGGCTGCTCCTGAGCCTCTGCCGCTGGGACGTGCTGCGCGCGCCGGTGTTTGTGGGGCTGGGCAATTACTCCGAACTTGCACGCGATCCGGCTTTCAGCGCGGCGCTGGGGCGGACCCTGCTCTGGGTGGCGCTGACCGTCCCGGTGAACATGGCGCTAGCGCTGGGTGTGGCCCTGCTATTAAACGTGCGAGGCCGTGCCCGGGGCCTCTTCCGTCTGCTCCTATTCACCCCCAACATCGTCAGCGTCGTGGCGCTCGGCGTCGTCTGGTGGTGGATACTCAACGGCCCCGCCGGGCTCCTCAATTATGTACTCGAATGCACCCGTCTCCAGCGCCTGCTCGATGCCGCCGGCATCGGCCAAATCGACTGGCTGCAAGACCCGCGCTATGCGCTCTTCGGCGTGGTCCTCACCGAATGGTGGCGGGCGCTCGGCGCATTCCTCGTCTTCCTCGCGGCCCTTCAGGGGATGCCCCCAGCGCTTTACGAATCCGCGGCGCTCGACGGTGCCGGCGCCTGGCAGCGGTTCCGCTTCATCACCTGGCCGCTCCTTGCGCCGGTCACCTTCTTTGTCGCGGCAGCTCTTACCATCGACACCTTCCACGCTTTCGATCAGATCTATACCCTCAGCGGCGGCACCGGCGGTCCCGAGAGCAGCACGACCACCCTCTCGTTCTATCTTTATGAAAACGCTTTCGTCCGTTTCCGCATGGGTTACGCCGCCGCCATCGCCCACGTCACCGCGGCCTTGTTGCTCGTGCTGCTGCTCGTGCAGCGTCGCTGCTTCACCGCGGAGATCCAGCCATGAACCTCAACACACACGCGGCGGCCCAGCCGCGTCGCCTGGACCAGGCCCTGCGGAGGCAACTGGAACCACATGTTCCGTCCGATCAGTCCGATCCGGCCGATCCGTCCGATGCCCTCCCCCGTCCGGCCATCGACGGCAAGGTCGCACCCCGTGTCTCGTCGAACGCGGCGAAGGTCTCGCACCTGTCCGCGTTCAGCAGCCGCCTGTTCCCGATGTTCAGGTTGTTCTTGCTCGCGGCCGGCGCGCTTGTCGCCCTCGGTCCCTTCCTCTGGATGCTCCTCACTGCGCTGTCCCCCGCGGAGCAGATGTACGCCTATCCGCCGCGCTGGCCCTGGCCGCTGCAATGGTCGAATTTCATCGAGGTCTGGCGCGCCGCGCCCTTTGGGCGCTTCTTCCTCAACACCGCCGTCGTCACGAGCGCGGTCGTCGTGCTGCGGGTCAGCGTGTCCACCCTCTGCGCGTTCGCGCTGGCCCGCCTGCGCTTTCGCGGCAGCGAATGGCTGCTCTTCCTCCTGCTCCTGGGCGTGCTCGTGCCAGGCGAATTGCGGCTCGCGCCCAGTTTCGTATTGTTGCGCGCGCTCGGCTGGCTCGACACCTACGCTGGCCTCATCGTTCCCCGGATCGAGAACCCGCTGCTGGTGCTCCTGCTGCGCCAATTCTTCCTCACGCTCCCGCGCGATCTCGAAGACGCCGCGCGCCTCGACGGCTGCGGCGCCCTGCGCGTGTTGTGGCACGTGGTGGTCCCCCTCTCGAAGCCGGTACTCGCGCTCGCCGCGCTCATGACGTTCCAGGCGCTTTGGAACGATTTCACGTGGCCGCTCCTCATGACCAGTTCCACCGAAATGAAGCCCCTGCAAGTCGGCTTGGCCTTGCTCAGCGATCAGCACCGCCACACCCAGTTGAACCTGCTCATGGCCGCCACCGTCATGAGCGTCGCGCCGGTCCTCCTCGTCTTCTACGCCGCCCAGCGCTGGTTCCTGCCCAACCTGGCGTGGTCTGGTCTGCGTTGAAGAGACACCGGCCAAGCCACACAATACCGGGCGCTGGCTAAAACCGTTTCTATAGGAACACGGATCATCATACAAATTAAGCTAGGCCGGAAAGATATGTTTGTGTTAAATGGTGATGCTGTATGAGTTTAATGAAACCGCCCATGAGACAGAAAAAAAGTCCTTGACAAGCAGCATCATCTATGGTAATTCTTACAACAGATTCCTCGGAAGGAGAAACAACGGGGAACAGGGGGTTCTATGAAAGCGCCTTCGTACTCGCTCGCCACGCA
>JACPGD010000166.1 GCA_016182645.1 Candidatus Hydrogenedentota bacterium
CGGGGTCACGCCCCGATGAAAAACCTCATCGGATGATAGACCTGCTATGCCTCAAAAAACGCATCTTGAAAATGGAATCAGAACCCGACCGTACTCATTAACAAAAACCGGTCATTGTCCATTTTCCGCTGAACCGGGACAACCGGCATTAGGCTCTACCCGCCGCCACCCTTCCGGAGGATTATTCTCTTCGTTGAGAGCCCCATTTATCATGAAATCGCTTTGTGCCATGAGTTGGCGCATTACGCTGGTCTGGAGGGGCACGACCGTACCTCTCAGGATCGCATCATGTACGCGCCGCGCGACAACACCAATGACCCGCCGCAGGTTTATAGCTGGATGAAGAATCTTAGTGATTGCCAGTGTGTCACTTACCACGGATCTTGGAAATGGCCTGCAGGGAGGAATCCAACATGTTCAGAGGTTACCCCGGATTAAGGATCGTGAAGTTTGGGCTGATCATGGTCGTGATAAACATGCATGCTTCAGCCTTGAACGATCAGCCGCTGGGTCAACAGCCACCGGCGGAAGGAGGCGCGGAACTGAACCAGGGCCAAACTGCCGTTGAAAATATTGCTTCGGAGGTGGTCACCTACCATGGTTTCTCTTACGCTGCGGCATTAAGAGCAAAGAGTGAAACTTCACCTAGAGTCGTGGAGGATTTGAAGAAAGCGCTGCAGGACAGGGAGGAGATCAAGAACTGGGGCGACTACGCAAAACTTCTGGCCGTGGCGGATAATCGCGACGAGACAATTGAATACCTCCTGACCTACATCCGGCGCCAGGAGGATTGGAACGCCGGGAAACTGTCGCCGTTGTTGGTGGCCTTCAAACTAAACGCCTTAGAGGCGATGGGATTCATGTCCAACCCCAAGGCTCTCGAAGTCATCCGGGAATCGTTGACACCAGAGGGCGCGCGTGTGTTAGTGTCTGCCTGGATTAATGATCCCAATCTTCACTGGCATTGGGCACGAAACCGCTTGGGGATTGTAACCTATGCCCAACAATGCGCGGCGCGAGGTCTTGTCTTAGCACGTGATCCGGCGGGGACAGCAGCTGTTGAAGCAATATATCGGGAATTGGATCGAGAAATACGTGGTAACGAGACATACGTTGATGCATCTGCGTTGTCCGCGGAAATGGACGCAAAAAGCAGGTTGTATTCAGGTGTCATCACGGCCTTGGCTATGCGTGACATGATTGCGGATTTGGGAATGGCGGAGTATCTACACGCCGAAGTTGACGGTAACTTTTTCAATACTTTCGGCAAGTACAGTGACAAGTACGATGCTCTCATCCCGATGATGGAGGCCGTTCGATCACCCGATGGGCAGAGTCCGCAGAACTGACGAATCCCTCTGCAAGCCAGTTGGTTCTTTTGGTGAAATCTGGTGAAATCTGGGGACGCTACCTAATGCCGCTAAGTTAAGGGCTTTCTGTACCTGTTTCGATGGTGAATTTCCTTGAACTGTTGCCTTGGATTGGTGAGGAGTTCGTAGTGTTTTTGTCTTCGTCTTAGGGCACGGGGTATCACCCGGTTGGGACGGGGACGGAGTCAGCAATCGGGATGAATTTGCCGTGGGGTTGGATGTGCTGGTGCCCGAAGCGATGCAGTCTGTCGAGTTCTCGAATACGGGGAACTGGCCCTTGCGAATTGACAGCTACGAATTCCTGGGCCAGGATGCTGGGGATTTCCGGCTGGCGTCGGGCGATGCCTTGAGTTTTGTTGAACCGGGGCAGACGCATGAGATTCAAGTCGTGTTCCAGCCCTCGGCCACCGGCGCGCGCACGGCGACGTTGCGGGTGCACTATCATGATGGGGTCGAGCCGGGGCAGGCGGACATCCCACTCACCGGTAATGGCATCTGACTCGATTCTGTGGCGAAAGTAGTCATGCCGCAGCCGCGATGAACGCCTGTTCTGGCGGTCTCCGGATCGGTTCACACTCTTGGGCCAAGTGCTCAAACTCGGGAGATTACGGAGATACAGCGACACTGAAAGTTTTCCCTGCCGGCTCTACCTTCGGTCTCGGCTTGTGCTACACTGCACATAAAGGAGTTCATTTCGGATGCGTGTACAAGAACAATTCCTGGTGGATGAGAGAGGACGAAGAACAGGCATACTGCTTTCCTTGAAGCGCTATCAGGAGTTGATGGAGGATCTCCACGACCTGGCAGTTATTGCAGAACGCCGTAATGAAAAGCCCATCACTCTCGAGGTAATGAAACGGCGATTGAAGAAAGATGGCCTCCTATAAAGTCATCTTCAAGCCGTCAGTGGAAAAGGACCTGCGCTCTCTGCCGAAGTCGGCACTCGATAGAGTGCTTAAGCGAATTGAAGCGCTGAAGCAAGATCCCTTTCCTCCACAAGCCACCAAATTGACCGGCACGTGGGCGACGCATCGTGTTCGCGTGGGGGATTACCGCGTAATCTACGGGGTTGACAAGCAAAAGAATCAGATTATCATCCACCATGTCCGGCATAGACGTGAAGTCTATAAACATCTGTAGCCTTCAGCAAGTGTTGCCTGGGAGAAGGGACTTCGGGGGAAATATGATGTTGATCTTTCGCCTCCTGTTTCTATCGAGTGTTGTTTCGGCAGGGGCCGTGCATGGCCAAGAAAAGCCGGTGTCTTTGGGCCGCGAGGGGGACGCGCTGCGGCCGGCGATCAGCGGCGAGTACGCCCCCTACGATTGGCCGGACGCGCCGCCGGAGAACTGCCCCCACGCCCAGTCCACGGACATCACCGGCATCCAATTCACGGGGCGATACGCGAACTACACGGGTGCGGACACGTGGTATCCGATGTGGGCCGCGGACGGCAACAACTATTCCGCCTGGACCGACGGCTATGTCTGGACGGATCATGAAACAACCCCCTACGAGTGCAAGTACTGTGACCGTGCCTGGATCTATCGTGCGAAGAGTCTGGGGAAAGAAGAGATTGAAAAGGAGTGGGGAGCGGGCGTACTCAAGCCGTATCACTGTCACTCGAATGTTGACCCTTGCTGCACGGGGCAGGCCAAAATCGTGGGCGATTCCCCGCTCGCCCTCGAGTTCATTCCCCTGGGCCGTATGCACAGCGGGCAGTCGCTCTACCCGTGTGTCAGCCTGGTTGCCGGCGGCGTGTTTTATATCGGCAACTACCAGGCTTACGACAACGGCGGACGCTTCAATGGGTTCCGCTATTCGCGCGATTGGGACCACTGGACAGAAGAACTCCAGCCTGGATGGAAGAACGAATTCTGGATCGATGCCCGCGCGCCCGAAACGGATTTCTGGCCGGAGGACCAGCAACCGCGGCGTTTCAACGTGCCGCACGCAGTGGCCCTCGGTCAGGCCAACCGGCTCTCCCCGGACGGCAAGATCTATCTCACGGCCCACGGCGCCATCACCGGCGGCAGCAGCAATTGGGACAAAGGCGACGCTATTTATCTCTGCCGCGTGGACCCGGAACCACAAGCCATCACTGATCCGAAACGCTATGAGTTCTTCGGAACGGCCAGCTTGGCAGTGAGAGCATGACCTACATTCCGGGCATCGACAAGTTCATCCTTATGACGGCCCGCCTCAAGGAGGGCGAGGAGAATCTCCCCTACAACGTGCTCATTTTCTGGGAATCCAGCCAGATCACCGGGCCCTTCCGCCTGGTGCACTACCTGCGCGACTGGGGGCCGCAGACCTATTTTCCGAATATCCCGGCAAAGTTCATCAGTCAAGATGGTAAGCGCATGTGGCTCTGCGTGTCGTCCAACTACCGCCAGGACGGCGAGCCCAAGCCCTTCCAATGCCGGTACGCGGCATCTTTCCATGAACTGAAACTCATCACCGAATAAACTTTTCCGCGTAGCATTGGGTTGCCACACCCCTACCCCGGACTACTCCTTGTTGACAGCATCTTGACAAGATCATTACAATCAAGATAAGTAATGCATTTGATGAGAGTAAGAATTATGGAACTCAAAGTGACTTCCGGGGCACTCAAGATTACCCGCAAGGGGCAGGTAACGATTCCGAAAGAGATTCGCGAAAGACTGGGGGCGACCAGCATTTATTTTGAGGTGCAAGGGGATGAAGTCCTGGTGAAACCGGTACGGGACGCGGGCGGCTCGCTTAAAGAGTTTGCGGCCAACGCTACACCACATAGGAGCATGAAGCAACGGAGGGACCAGGCGTGGGAGGAGGCGGTGCGTGAAAAGACCGGTCACGTTTCTGCCTGATACCAACGCCATTGTGCGTTATCTCGTCAGAGATGATCCCAAGCGTGCCAACGAGGCGCAAGCGTTGTTGGATCAGGTCCGGCAGGGCAATGCCAAGGCGATCCTCCTGGAAAGCGTTGTGGCTGAATGCATGTATGTGCTCACGAAGATATACAAAGTGCCCAAAGATCAGGCGGCGGGAAGCCTGATCGACCTGTTACATTACCGGGGGATCGCCAACGAGGATCGGCAGGAACTAATCAGCGCTTTGGAACTCTATGCTGAAAGAAGCATCGACATCGTCGACTGTATGCTGCTGGCGAAGGCCACCGCAGCGGGAAACCAGTTGTTCACCTTTGACGCGGCGCTGAACAAACTCATGCGGGGGAGTCGAAAGTGTTGATCCAAACTCCAGCACTACGTGGTTGTCACCTCGGCGGCCGACGCAGAATATGGACAACAGATCGGTCGAGCCGGGGGATGCTATCGGGATCACCATTCCAGCCTAGCACTCCAAGGTGAGTTCCCAGACGGCCTCGATGCGTTCTTTCGGCGTCGTGCCTTCCCACTCCCAGTCATTGGGCACAGGGTCGCCTTTCCGGATGATCCTGCTCGTCACGTTTCGTTGTGGTGAACGTTGCTTCATGTTCAAGCGGTCTCGACGTACTCCAAAATCGAACTAGGTCCCGGCACAGGCTCACCATCGTCTTTCAGTCCTTCGATGTGAAAGAGAATGGCGTCACGGATTTCACGCTTCACCTCGGCAAGTGTCTCCCCCGTCGCGATACACCCTGGAAGGTCAGGCACATAGGCGGAATAATTAGCGCCCGCATTCTCAATCACTATCCCGTATTTCATCCTTGACTCCTCTGAGACCGGCCTGTTTCAGAATGCTAATCACTGTCCCTGTCGCCAGATCGTCTGAAAGCTTTCCCGCTATTGTAACACGTCCTTTCTTACGTGGGTGCTTATATTGGCGATGGCTGCCACGGGTGGCCTGAAGATACCATCCATCCGACTCCACCAGCTTTATCATTTCGTGGACTTTTCGCCGCACTGGCCCAGTCCCGCTTACGCCATCACTGCGGGCGCCGCGACGGTATCGTAGCCGTGGGAATTTTTGGCGGGGAGGTCGCTGCGACCCATGAGTTCGAGATCGATGTGGCGGGCGGCTTCGCGGCCTTCGGTGATGGCCCAGACGACGAGCGACTGCCCGCGGCGGGCATCCCCGGCAGCGAAGACCTTCGGGACGTTGGTCTTGTAGTTTTCATCGGCCTTAATGGCCGTCCCAAAGCGGTTCTTTTCCAATTCGAGTTCGAGGTCTTTCACGAACGTGTTCGTCTCGGGCTGGGTGAAGCCCATGGCCAGCAGGACGAGGTCGCATTCGATGCGGATCTCGCTCCCGGGGACTTCGATCATCTTGCGCCGGCCCGTTTCGTCTGGCTCACTCCATTCGATCTTGACCGCGTGCAGCGCCGCCACGTGCCCATTGCCGTCATCCTCGAAGTGCTTCGTCAGCAAGCTGTACCAGCGTTCGCCGCCCTCTTTGTGGCTCGAGGATGTCCGCAGAACAAAGGACCATTGCGGCCACGGATTGTCCGGGTGGCGCTCGATCGGCGGCTTGGGCAGCAGCTCGATATTGACCAGCGATTTGCAGCCCTGGCGCAGACTCGTGCCGACGCAGTCCGAACCGGTATCGCCGCCGCCGATGACGATGACACGCTTGTCCGTGGCGAGGATAGGCTCGCCAATGGCCGGTTTCCCGAGTACGCGGCGCGTCTGCTGTGGCAAGAAGTCCATCGCGTAGTGAATGCCCTTGAGATCCGCGCCCGGAATGGGAAGTGGACGGGGCACGGTCGATCCCGTGGCAACCAGGACCGCGTCGTACTCGTGCAATTCCGTGGTGGGTACGTTCTTACCAACCTCGCAGTTGCAGCGGAACTCGACGCCTTCGGCGCGCATTTGATCGATGCGGCGAAACACGACCTCTTTTCCCAGCTTGAACGCGGGGATACCGTAGGTTAGCAGGCCACCCGGTTCATCGGACCGTTCGTAGACCACCACGGTGTGCCCGGCACGGTTCAACTGTTGCGCCGCGGCCAACCCGCTCGGTCCCGAGCCGATGATGGCCACCTTCTTGCCGGTCCGGTGGGCAGGCGGTTGCGGCCGCACCCAGCCCTCGGCCCAGCCGCGATCGCCAATTTCCTTTTCAATCATCTCGATAGTCACGGGGGGTTCGTTAATGCCCAGAACGCAGGACGCCTCGCACGGGGCGGGGCAGACGCGGCCCGTGAATTCGGGAAAGTTATTGGTCGAGTGAAGAATGTGCAGGGCTTCTTCCCAGTCCTCGTCCTTCACGAGTTCATTGAAATCGGGAATCATGTTGCCCAGCGGGCAGCCGCTATGGCAGAAGGGAATCCCGCAATTCATGCAGCGATAGGCCTGCTGCCGCAGCCGCTCCGGCGGCAGCGGTTCCGTGAATTCCCGGTAGTGCTTCACACGCGTGCCAGGCGGTTCGTCGTGGCCCGTCTCGCGGGTAAAGGTCATGAACCCTCGGGCTTTATCGGGCAGCATGCGAAATCTCCCGTACGGCTTCCTGTTTCTGCGCCTGCTGCTTCAGGACGCGCGCATAATCGCGCGGCATCACGCGCACAAAATGCGCCAACTCCGACTCCCAATTGGCCAGGATGTGCCGCGCCACCGGACTGCCCGTGTAATGCGCGTGCTTCTCGAGCATCCGCCGCAGTTCCGGCACACTGAGTTCATGCAAGGGTTTCAAGTCGACACTGGTTTGGTTGCAATGAATGGGGAAGGTGCCGTGCGGGTCATAGACATAGGCGATCCCGCCACTCATCCCCGCGGCGAAATTACGCCCGGTGCGCCCCAGGATCGCAGTGCGGCCGCCAGTCATGTATTCACAACCATGATCGCCCACACCCTCGACGACCGCCCACGCGCCGCTGTTCCGGACGCAGAAACGTTCCCCCGCGCGGCCGCGGAAATACGCCTCGCCCGAGGTGGCGCCATAGAGCGCGACATTGCCCACCACGATGTGTTCCTCCGCGGAGCTGCCAATATGATCGAGCGTGTCCAAGAATTCTTGCGGCGGCGTAACGATGATCTTGGCGCCGGATAGGCCCTTCGCGGCGTAGTCGTTCAACTCACCAGTCACATTCAACGTGATGCCCTGAATGGTGAACGCGCCAAAACTTTGACCGCCGATCCCCTTGCAGTCGATCCAAATCAGATCTTCGGGGAGGTGCCCGGTGTACATGCCGAGCCGGTAGCGGCGCGTCAACTCGCTGGAAAGCATCGTGCCAACGGTGCGATTCACATTGCGGATGTTCTGTTCAAAACGGATTGGCTCACGGCGTTCGAGGACCGTGGCGGCTTTCACCATGATTTCATGGTCGAGGGCAGGTCCCAGATTGTGGTCCTGCTTCTTGCACTGGTAGAGCTGGCTGCCTTCCCAGGGCTTCGCCACGTAGAGGATCTTTGAAAAGTCGAGATACTTTGCCTTCCAATGTTCCGGCAACGGATCGAACTCCAGCATGTCCGCATGGCCGATCATTTCATTCATCGTGCGGAAACCGAGCTGCGCCATGATCCGCCGGCACTCTTCGGCGATAAAGAAGAAAAAGTTCACCACATGTTCCGGCTCACCGTTGAACTTCTTGCGCAATTCTGGATCCTGGGTCGCGATGCCCACGGGGCACGTGTTCAGGTGACACTTGCGCATCATGATGCAGCCCGACACAATGAGCGGCGCGGTCGCGAAACCGAATTCATCGGCGCCCAACAGCGCCGCAATGGCCACGTCGCGGCCCGTCTTGAGTTGGCCGTCGACCTGGACGCGGATGCGATCACGCAAATCGTTGGCAACGAGCACTTGGTGCGTTTCCGCGAGACCCAGTTCCCAGGGGAGGCCGGCGTACTTGATGGAAGTGAGCGGCGAAGCCCCCGTGCCTCCATCGTGGCCGGAGATGAGTACCAGATCCGCCTTGCCCTTGGAGACGCCCGCGGCGATGGTCCCCACGCCCACCTCGGAGACCAGCTTGACCGACACGTTCGCGTGGATGTTGCTGTTCTTCAGGTCGTGGATGAGTTGCGCGAGGTCCTCAATCGAATAAATGTCGTGGTGCGGCGGCGGAGAGATTAGTTCGACGCCCGGCGTCGAGTACCGGACTTTGGCGATTTCATCAAAGACCTTGTGGCCGGGCAGTTGACCGCCCTCGCCCGGTTTGGCGCCCTGCGCCATCTTGATTTGCAGTTCGTCCGCGTTGACCAGATACTCATTGGTCACGCCAAAACGGCCCGACGCCACTTGTTTGATCGCGCTGCGGCGGAGGTTGCCGTTTTCGTCCGGATAGAAGCGGCGCGGGTCTTCGCCGCCTTCGCCGGTATTGCTGCGCCCGCCGATGCGGTTCATCGCGATAGCCAGGTTCTCGTGCGCTTCCTTGCTGATCGAGCCGTAGGACATGGCGCCCGTGCAGAACCGCTTCACAATCGCCGCCGCCGGTTCGACCTGATCGAGGGGAATGGCTTTGCCTTCTTTGAACTTCAGCAGGCCGCGCGGCGTGGCCAGCGTACGGTTCCGATCATTAACGTCGCGCGAGAATTCTTCAAAGGTTTTCGCGTCATTCCGGCGCGTCGCGCTTTGCAATTTCGCAATGGTTTCCGGGTTCCACTGGTGATATTCGCCGCGGCGCCGCCAGCGATACTGCCCGCCCGGATCAAGTTGCGGGCGCCGTGCCGGCTTTTGCGGATAGGCCACCGCGTGCCGCATGAGCGTTTCGATGGCCACCTCGTCCACCCCAATCCCGCCGAGTCGCGAGGCCGTGCCGGAGAAGCAGCGGTCGACCAGCTTCGAGCCGAGTCCCACCGCCTCGAAAATTTGCGCGCAGCGATAACTTTGCTGCGTGGATATCCCGATCTTGGACATCACCTTGAGCAGGCCATATTCGATGGCTTTGATGAAGTTTTTCTGTGCCTGGCCAGGCTGTTCCTCGACAAGGACTTCCCGGCGCACCATATCATCAATGATTTCCAGGGCCAGGTACGGATTCACCGCGCCCGCGCCGTAACCCGTCAGCAGGCAAAAATGCATGATCTCGCGCGCTTCGCCCGTCTCGACAATTAAGCCGCATTCGGTGCGCTTGTGCTTGGACACGAGGTGTTCATGCACGGCGCCGGCCCCCATCAGGCTTGGGATTGGCGCCCAGTCGGGCCCCACGCCACGGTCGGACAGCACCACCATGGTGTAACCCGTGTCCACCGCGCCTTCCGCTTCGTTGCAGATCCGGTCCAGCGCACGGTCAAGCGCGCGCGGGCCATGTTTGGCCGGGAAGAGCGTCGAAATCACAATGGTCTTGCAGCCAGGCTGGTTCAGTTTCTTCACAAACTGCAATTGCGCGTTGGTAATGATTGGCGATTTCAGGTGCAGTTGCTGGCAGTCTTCCGGCGCCTCACCAAGCAAATTCCTTTCCCGGCCAATGGTCGTTTCGAGCGACATCACGATGGATTCGCGCGTCGAGTCGATCGGGGGGTTGGTCACCTGCGCAAAGAGTTGTTTGAAGTAATTGAAGAGCAAGTGGGGCCGCGGCGAGAGCACCGCGAGAGCGGCGTCATTACCCATGCTGCCCACGGGTTCCTTGCCGTCTTTCGCCATCGGCGCCAGCAGGATTTCAAGGTCCTCCTGGGTGTAGCCAAAGACCTGTTCGCGTTCGAGCAGGGGCGTCGCTTCTTGGACCGGCGCCTCCTCGCAGGATTTGGGCAACGTCAGCCGGTGTTCGTTCAGCCACTGCCGGTAGGGCGCGCGCTGGGCAAACTTATCCTTGATTTCCGTGTCATCGACGATCCGCTTCTCATTCAAGTCCACCAGGAACATGCGGCCCGGTTCCAGCCGGCCCTTCTTGATGATCTTGTCTTGCGGAATGTCGAGCACACCAACTTCCGAGGCCATGATCACCTGGTCTTCGCTGGTCACCCAATAGCGCGAGGGACGGAGGCCATTGCGGTCGAGCACGGCCCCAATTTTCACGCCATCGGTAAACGCAATCGACGCCGGCCCGTCCCACGGCTCCATTTTGCAGGCGTGGTACTCATAGAACGCCTTTTTATTGTCCGGCATGGTCTCGTGGCCGCTCCACGGCTCGGGAATCATCATAGCCATGGCGTGCTCGACGTCGCGCCCGCCGCGTACCAGCAACTCGAAGGCATTGTCAAAAATCGCCGAGTCGCTCGCCATCGGGGTGAGCACGGGCGTGAGCTTCTTCACGTCCTTGCCATAGAGCGGGCTCGAGAAATGGTGGTCGCGCGAAGACATCATGTTGATGTTGCCGCGCAGCGTATTGATCTCGCCATTGTGCGCCAGAAACCGGAATGGATGTGCCAGCGGCCACGACGGCATCGTGTTGGTGCTGTACCGCTGGTGGACCAGCGCCAGCGCGCTTTGCACCATCGGATTGGCCAAGTCGAGATAGAAACGGTCAATCGCCTCTGGCAGGAAGAGGCCCTTGTACACAATAGTGCGCGCGGAAAGACTCGGCACGTAGTACTGGTGCCGCCCCGGAATGTCCGAAACGCGCACATAATTGAAGACCTGCTTCCGGATAACGTAGAGCTTGCGCTCGAAAGCATCCACATCCAGGTCCGGCGAACGCTGAATAAACACCTGCTTGATAACGGGTTCCGATTCGCGCGCCAGCCAGCCGATCGCCTCTGAGTTCACCGGTACATGGCGCCAGCCCAGCAGCTTTTGGCCCTCCTCCTCGATGACGCAGTTCATGACCGACATGCACTCGCGCCGGCTTTCCTCATCGCGCGGCAGGAACATCATGCCCACGCCATAGGCCCCGGGCGCGGGTAGTTCAAAGCCAAGCTTCTCCGCTTCACTCTGGAAGAACTCATGGGGGAGTTGCAGCAGAATGCCGCAGCCATCTCCCGTTTCCGTGTCGCACCCGCACGCCCCCCGGTGCGTCAGGTTGACCAGAATGCGTTTGCCTTGGCAGATAAGATCGTGGCTCGCGCGGGCATTGATATTCACCACAAAGCCGATGCCGCAAGCATCGTGCTCGTAGTTCGGGTCGTAAAGACCTTCGCGGGGGATTGTTCTCATCGACACGGTTGCACGCCCTCCTCCGTTCATGGGACGGAGTTACACCCGAAGAGCTGGGAAATGATTACTGAGTAACTAAACCGCGGGACCTGCCCATTTCATCCCACTGGCTCAAGGTTTCTTTCCAAAGCGTATGATACATCCGATCTTTTCAGCGAGTCAATGGAGGGCGCTATGTTCCAAGATCTCACTTATATCGCTGATTTCAAAAGAAGTATGCACACTTTGGGCGGAATGAATTCATCGAGTGAGGCGAGTCAAAAGCATACCACACGGTATGAAATAGATTCTTGGAGGGCCCGTGATATGGCGATTTGCCCTCTAGGCGCTTGTGTCAATTACACTTAACCTTGTCCCCGTGACTTCTCAGCATGCCCTACCAACCGGAAGCCGCTCCCGCTCAGATACGCCTCACAGGCCACGCCAGCAAGATGACCAGGCTGATTGCCGCTGGCAGCCCATCCGGGGGATTGAATGGCCTTCCGGAACGGCGGCAATCAAATAGACCCCCGTCATTGTCGTTGTCGCATGCGTCGCCCCTCAAGTCACTGTCGCCGTTCTCCTGCAGGGGATTGAAAGTGTCGGGGCAATTGTCGCAGGGGTCGCCCTTGCCGTCCTCGTCGGAATCAAGCTGGTCCGCGTTCGCAAGGCCGCGGCAGTTATCGCAGGCGTCGGCCGTGCCGTCCCCATCCAGATCGCGTTGATCCGTGTTCGCGGCAAACGGGCAGTTGTCACAGGGATCACCCACGCCATCCCCATCCCCATCGAATTGGTTCAGGTTCGAAACTTCCAGGCAATTGTCGCAGGCGTCCGCGACAGTGTCCCCGTCCGAATCTGTTTGATCTGGATTTGGATCATCCGGACACTTGTCGCACTCGTCCCCCAGGGAGTCATTGTCCCGGTCGTCCTGCAGACTATTGGGGGTGTTAGGACAGTTGTCGAGCTCGTCGATAACCCCATCTTCGTCCTGGTCCGGAAATTGACCTTCCCCCTCACCTTCACCTTCTTCGCCTTCACCTTCGCCTTCACCTTCTCCCTCGCCTTCTCCTTCCCCCTCACCCTCACCCTCACCTTCACCCTCCCCCTCACCTTCTCCCCCGCCTTCCCCCTCCCCCTCACCCTCGCCTTCCCCTTCCCCGCCCCTGAGATCGATCACCGCCAGAAACGCATCTTCCACTGTTCCGTTTAAGAAGTTCTGGAAGGCGTTGGCTGTAACCGGGAAGTCTTCGGATTGAGTGGTTCCCGCAATGTAGGTCCTGCCCAGGAGACCAATGTATACGGCGCGGCCTGCGTCCATCAGACTGCCGCCAAGATAAGTGGAATGCTTGAGACGGTCCCCGCTCTCCGGGAACACCGTTAGAAACGCGTTGATGCCTATCGAGGGCATCCCGATAAGTGGCGCCACCGTTGGAAAATCAGAGGAATTCGTTTGTCCTGTTACATAGACGTCCAAGTTGTCGTCCACGGCGACATCGTGTATTTCGTCGAAACCGTTGCCCCCGAGATAGGTCGACCATACCAAGTCATCGCCGCCGATGGCAATGAGGGTAACGAATCCTTCCGTGGCTCCGAGCCCAGTGGCGGCACTTTGGGTTTCCTGGAAGGCGCCAGATGTCGTTGGGAAATCGGCCGAGGCCGTGCGGCCCGCGACGCAGGCGGCGCCGAACTTGTCCACGGCAATGGTATTGGCGACATCAAGCCCGCTGCCGCCGAGTATAGTCCCGTAGAGCAGTTGTCTACCGATGTCGTTAAGCACTACCACACTCACGTCCCCGCTGCCTTGAGGCTCGGTCTCGAACGCGCCCGGGGTGACCGGAAGGTTGGTTCCGGCCAAGTATGCATTATCCAGTCGGTCTATCGCGATCGCCTCGATGCGGCTTGACGACAAACTGTCCGCGATGACAAACGTGGAGTAGACCAAGGTACCCGCCGGACGGAATAGCGACACAAAACCTTTTGGTATCCCTTCTGCCCCCGCCTCGCGGAACGCATTGGGGGTTGTGGGAAAGAAGGGCTCGCCCTCGGGCGCACTGCTGCCGGAGACGGCAAATCCAGCCACATAGGCGAACCCAAGGTCATCCACCGCAATGTCGCGGGCGGCGTCTTCGCGGCTGCCGCCCAAGAAGGTGGAATAGAAGAGATCGCCATCCGGGCCCAGGGTGAGCACGCAGGCATCGGTCCTCCCACCGAACTCGTCTTGGATAGGCGTCAAGAGGGGAAAGTCGTCCGAAGCCGTGAAACCGGCCACATAGACAGTCCCACGGTCGTCGATGTCGATCCCCTCGCCACGCTCGTCGTCTGCACCGCCGACGAACGTGACAAACCTCAGTTCCCCAGGCCCCACGGCGGGTCGGGGCGTTCTAATCGCTGCAACGAAGATATCTTCGTTTTGGGCGGACAACTCACCAGGGAAGTCCAGCGAAGTCGAAAAGCCGGTGACGTGGGCCGTCGTGGTGCCCGGCGCCACGGAGAGCGCCAAACCCTCCTCAAAGCTGGTGCCGCCGAGATACGTGGCATAGGCAATGACGGGATCGATAATCAATTCGCGGTCAAAATCATAGTCCTGCACTTCGAACGTAACGTCCCCGTTGCCATGTATTTTGTAAGTGCAAGGGACCGGCTCGCGCTGGCCCGCTGAATCAGTCTGGAAACAGACCGGGGGCTGCAATTCGAGATCCCGCCCCCCCGCCTCGACGCACAGCGAGCCCCCCTTTCCAAGATGCGGGAAAGTGTTTCCTTTCACGGCATCGACAAAGGACAGGCGAATTTGTCCAACGCTGGCGCCGGGGGCCACATGAAAATCGTGTTCCAGCCGCCCCTCAGTTCCGTAGTACCGCACGCTGATACCAGGATAAATCTCCATCTGCCAAAGTTCGCCGTACTGGGGGACGCGGTGGAGCCAGCCGTCAGGATTCCGGCCCTTGTAGTAGTTCGTGTGCGCCTTGAGCGGCTTGGCGGGCGCGTACGCTGCTTGACCATTCCCACCCGCGAAGTGAATGAAGATGCCGTCAGTTCGGCGAGCGGGTGTCCCTTCCTTCTTCTGCAATGTGCCCGGCAGTGAGACGGCCACGCCGCTGTCCAAAAAGAAAAACCTGCCATGTTCTGTACGCGCAACGTATCTGGCGGCGGTGGCGGCCTGGCCCAAGTTGGTCTCAAACGCGATACTCGACTCGCCCCCGAGCGTCAAAGCGCCATGGCTTGTGGGGTTGAAGCAGAGCATTGAGAGGGCGGCGAAAATCACGGGCGCAGAGAACCCGCTTCCCCCGGCCAAAACCTGGACAAACTCCGCGACAACATCGGATCGCGCGGGTCGCATGGCCCTTGCTCCCCAGGGGTGCCCCCTGGTAAGTGCCCATCACCTCAGGCGAATTGAAGGGCAGAGCGGAGACTGAAAGATACACGCCAATGCTCAGTGTAAGGGAACTTCCGCGTTTTAACAACTGAACGGGTATTCAGTCACGCAGAACCACCCACTTCTCTTCCGGTATTGTTTGGCAGACGCCCGGTCACGCCGGCAGCGCGGTGCGCAAGTGCATGCTCTTGAGGCGGGTGAGTTGGAGGAGGCCGTAGTGGGAGAGGGTGGCGCCGCGGCCGGTGTCTTTGACGCCGGTCCAGGGCAGCGCGGGATCGAGGTAGTCGCAGCGGTTCATGTAGAAGGTGCCGGTTTCAATCTGTTCGCCGACGCGCATGGCGCGGTCGAGGTCGCTGGTCCAGATCGATGCCGTCAACCCATAGCGGCTGTCATTCATGAGCGCGATGGCTTCTTCTTCATTCTTCACCGGCCGAATGCCGATCACCGGACCGAAACTCTCCTCCTGCATCAGGGCGCACTGCTGCGGCGCATCCATCACGACTGCCGGCCCGGCAAACCAGCCATGGGCGCCCTTGTCGAACTCGACCGGAGCGACGGCGAGCTTGCCGCCCTTCTCGAGGGCCTCGCGCACCTGTTCGCGCAGGAACTCCGGCGCCTTGCGGGACGCCATCGGCCCGATGCTCGTGCTTTCGGCCATCGGGTCGCCCAGCACATATTGCCGCACCTTCTCCGCATAGGCTTCAACGAATTCCGCATAGATAGAGCGGTCGACATAGATGCGTTCGATGGCGCAGCAGGATTGGCCCGCGTTGTAGAACGCGCCATCGACACAGTTCTCCACCGCGAACTCGAAAGGAGCATCCGCGCAGACATAGGCCGGGTCTTTGCCCCCGAGTTCGAGGCCGACGTTGATGAAACGATCCACGGCGGCGTGCGAGATTTCATGCCCCCCGCGCACGGAGCCCGTGAAGGAAACGTAGTCCACGCCCGGATGCTTCACAAACAACTCGGTTACGGCGTGGTCCGCCACGATGTCCTGCACGAGGCCCTCGGGCGCGCCCGCTTCCTGGAAAGCGCGCGTAAAAGCGCGGCCACACAGGGGCGTGGTGCTGGAGTGTTTGAGAATAACCGCGTTCCCTGCGAGGACAGCGGGGACCACCACGTTCACGGCAATGAGCAGGGGATAGTTCCACGCCGCAATGTCCAGCACCACGCCGTGCGGCTCATGCCGGATATAACGGATGAAGCCCGGCTTCTCGCGCAGGTACTCGTCCTTCAGCGTCTGCTCGGCAATGTCGATCATGTGGCGCGCGCGCTCGAGCATGCCCTTCACTTCATTGAGCGACTGCCCGCGCGGCTTGCCCATTTGCACGGTGATCTCGGTCGCAATTTCCTCGCGCCGCGCGTCGAACGCTTCCATGAACCGTTCGCACAGCGCTTTCCGCTCCTCGATGGGCCGCGTTTTCCACCCGGCAAACGCCTTCCGCGCGCGCGCGACCGTGGCGTCCACCTCGTTGGCGGAAAGCAGTGGCAGCGTGAAAGCGACTTGTTCCGTGTATGGGTTGTAGACTTGCAATTCCTTGGGCTTCATTCGCCAACCTCTTGATATCCGAAGAGAAAAACCCCCGTGCGTCGCGCATTATAGCATCACGTCCACGCCGGCAGAAAAGGCCGACAAAACGCCGGCGCAGCCCCGAATTGGCTCAGAGCAACGCGTCCAGCCCTTTTCGATCCAAGAGCTCTAGCAGCTTGAGTGATGGACCGCTGGGGTGCTTTTGGCCGCCTTCCCACTGGCGGACGGTGGAGAGGCTGGTATTCAACACAGACGCAAATACAGCCTGGCTGAGTTGGTTGCGCTGGCGCAAGGCTCGGATCTTGCGTGCGGAATAGGCGGGTACCGGCGGCAGGCAGAGGGCTTCATACTCGCGCATGCGGCGCTTGTCGATGAATCCAGCGTCGTATAGATCGCGGGCCGTTTCACCTACTTCTTCCAAAATCCGGCTGTTTCTGGTCTTTGTGCCCATCGCAAATCAGATCGTACCACTTGGTGTATCGCCCGCGAAAGGCGCAGGAATTGAACAGAAGTTGACGAACAGACGCCTTCCGTCTCTTCGTTTCCTTCGTTACCTTCTGTGGAAGAATTCCGGACGAGCATCGCTTGTGTCGTTTTCCATTTGGTCACTGCCGGGCATTCGGGCACCAAGTCAGGTTTGCACTTCTCCTGCGCGTTCGCTATGGTCTTGAATCTGCCCCCTGTGACACCGCAATTCAATCCTCGGGAGACCTGGGCATGCATCACCGAATCGTCGTACATGGTGCTCTTCTTGCTTTTCTTCTGTGCCCCTTCACCGGGGCGGAACTCAGGAATCTCCCCACCAAAGAACCTCTTTGGGAACCGCTCAAAGACGAGGTCTACCTTCAGGAGGTAAGTTCGGCCATCGCCACCTCCACGCCGCTCACGAGCGTGGAGGTGTACCGGGACAAGGTCTATGCCGGCGCGGAGAATGGCCTGTTCGAAGTGGTGGGAACGGAACTGCGGCCGGTATCTGCGATTGAGGGTGCCATCCTGCGGCTGCGCGTGTTTACAGATCAAATCTGGGCCGCGACCAGCGCGCGCGCGGAGCATGAGTTTGGCTGGAACAAGGTCGTGGTTGGCGATCAACTTTGGATAGCGACAAGCGCAGGGCTGTGGCGCAACGACGACAGGGGATGGATCAAGGTCGCCGCGGGCAAGGTCCTTGATATGTGTCTTTTTCGCGACGAAGTAGTGTTCCTATCGGAGAACCAGCTCTTTCGCGTGACCAAGACTGGCCCCGAACCACTCACGCAACAAGGACACGCTACGCTGTTGGGCGTCACGCCCTATGCCGGCACTCTGTATGTCCATGATGGCAAGCGCATCGGTCTGTTGCAGAACGGGGAAATCAGTTTCGACTACATCGCGGACTGGGGTCACCTGGAACCGGGCGTCACCACCCGTGACATCTTTGGCCGGGGCAGCCGGCTTTATGTTGCCACCAACGAAGGCCTTGGCGTACTCCGCGGGATGACCTGGTACATGAGCCGCGGCGAGGACGGCCTCTGCTACGAAGACACCACCTGCATCGTGCCCGGCTTCGACAACGACTTGTGGATCGGCACGATGCGCGGCGCGATCCGCAACGTGGGGGAGGAGTACCAGTTCTTTGGCCACGCGCGCTGGATTCCGCACGATCAGGTCAATGCCATCGCCAGCGGAGACAAGGTGGTCTACATCGCCACGAACGGCGGCCTCGGGATTATCACCTACGAGCCGTACACCCTGGCGAAGAAAGCGGCCTATTATGAACGCTGGCTCGAAGAGTGGGGCCAGAAACGGCTCGGCTTCGTCCATTCCATCAATTTGGTCAATGGGGAATGGCTGCGCGAAGTCAGCGACAACGACGTCGGCTTCAGCAGCCACTATGTCAGCGCGAAGTGCTTCGAATACGCCGTCACCGGCAGCAAGCAGGCACGCGCCGAAGCCGTGGACATGATGAAATCCGTCAAGTGGAGTGAGGAAATCACAGGTATCGAGGGCTTCCCGGCCCGCTCGATTTATAACGTCGGCGAGACCACGCTCAAGGCCATGCACGGCTCCGGCGGTCTCCCCGCGGAATGGCATGCCACACCGGATGGAATTTGGGAGTGGAACACGTGTATGAGACTACCAATTTCCTGAACCTCGTTGCCAACGAGGAGGAAAAGAAATGGGCGACGGAGCACCTGCACCGCGTCGTGGGCCACATCGTGGACAACGGCTTTGTCCTGCGTGATGTGGACGGCCAGCCGACGCGCTGGGCGCGGTGGGACCCGGAGTACTTGCAGACGCCGTATGGCTACTACGCCCGCGGGCTGAACGGGATGGAGGCCTTCAACTACGTCACCACTGCCTACCATTTCACGCGCGATCCGAAGTTCATGGAAGGCAAACAGAAACTGCTCGGGTGGAACTACCTCCCCGATATCCTGCGCCAGAAGCTGACCTTTCATCCGGGCTTCTTCACGCACTTTGACGACCGGCTCGCGTTCTATAGCTACTACCCACTGATCCAGCACGAGACTGATCCCGAACTCAAGACCTTGTGGCTGCGCAGCCTTGAGCGGAGTTGGGAAGTGAAGCGCATCGAGGGGCTGCCCTGGTTCAACTTTATCTATGGCGCGTTGACCGGCAACGATTGCGAAAACGAGCGCGCCGTCGCCCACCTCCGCGAATGGCCGCTCGATCTCCACAAGATCTCCTACACCAATTCGCACCGCGACGACCTGTACACCCCCAAGGGTTATACCATGTACTCCGAACGCGTGAAGCCCCTCAGCCCCCGCGAGACCGAACCAGACCGCTGGGACGGCAACTGGATGCGGCTTGATGGCGGCAACGCCGGCGCGGTGGTTGCCGAACCGGGCGGCTGGCTCGACGCCTATTGGATGGGCCGGTTCTACGGCTTTATCACGGCGCCCCAGACAGACGACAAAGAGCTCACCACCGTCCCCCATCGCGGCCTGCAACTTGGCGCAAAACCCTACGCCGGCCCGCCGCGCCCGAAACTGCAGCACGAACGGAACTAGGAATTACGAATGGGGAATTAGTCCGTCAGCAATTGGATTGTACGCAAAGTGTGTCAAATTCTTCGGCTCTCCCGTAGCGTCCGGCCTCTGTGCCGGACGCAATCCTGCAACCAAGACTCGAACTTGCGAGGCGCTGGAATGTGCGAATACTCTGGGCGGGTGCTGCGTGGTTGCGTCCGGCACAGAGGCCGGACGCTACAGAAAGCTCCGTTCGGTTCCGGCTATGCCGGGTTATGAATTGAGAAACTGCAGCGCGTAGCGTTTGGTCTCCGTGCCGGACGCTACGGACCCGGGACTCAGAATTGTTCTATGCAACATTTTGACAACGATTTTGTTGATGACGTGATCAACCGGCTGCGGAAGCTGCCGCCGGATGCCGTCCCGCGTTGGGGGACGCTGCGCAAGGACACGCTCATCGAACATCTCATCTGGGCCTTGCGCCATAGCATGGGCCGCTCCCGCCAGGTGCCGTACTTCGGCAACTGGTTCTCGCGGCGGGTCTTGGGCCCACTAATCATCCGGGGCTGGATGCCCATGCCGCACAATATCCAACTGCCCGCGCACCTGCGCTACGAAGGCATCACCCTCCGCGAACCCGGCGATCTCGAAACCCTCCATGCGCTCCTCGAGGAATACCTTACCCTCGTCCAGGCCGACG
>JACPGD010000172.1 GCA_016182645.1 Candidatus Hydrogenedentota bacterium
ATATCTGCGTAATCTGCGATGCAAATGTCTTTTCTAGGTTTACCCCCGACTACGCGCGGACGCCCCGCAGGGGCTGCGGAACGACACACTTTACCGGGCCAACAAGTTCCTGCCTTCGAACGCCGGGGGCGGTTTCAGGCCCAGGAATCCGAGCGCGGTGACCCCAAGGTCGATAATGTGTGGCGCCTCCGGCAGTGGCCGGTTGGAGAACAGAATGCCGGGCGAGCTGGCCGCTTCCGAGGCGGCATGTTCGCCGCTCCATTTGTCCAGATTGGGCGCGAGCACGTCCGCCGGGATGCCGCCCTTGGCCGATTCTTTCCCCGTCTGGTAGCCCTCCGCGTAGGCGAGTTGAAGATCGGGGGCCTTCGCGGCCGCCTCGCCGGGAAACACCTCTCTCGTGTAGACCTCGGTGAAGACGGCCGCCCCCGTGTCCGGGTCGGTGGTCTGCCGCAAACGCTGGCGGAGTTCCTCGAGCAGCGCGGCCGCTTCGTCCGGGCGCACCTGGCCCTGCCCTTCCCGGCCTTGCAGGTTCAGGTAAATGGCCCCCAGCCCCAGCGCATAAGCGCGCGTCCGGCCCCAATCCACGTTCCGCAGCAATTCGTTTCCGGCGCCCGGGGCCACGCCTTCCCGGAGAACCAGGTAACCGTTCTCGAGCAGCCACGTATTGGCATTGAAACTCTTCCGAAAACTGTGAAAACCGTGGTCGGAAAGTACCAGAAGCAGGTCCTCCGGGTGCAAGCGCGCCGCCACCTCGCCGGTGATCCGATCCACGCGGGCATAGGACTCCTCGATGGCGCCACCGTGCTTGGCCGCCCCCTCCGCGCTGTAGAGCGGGTGCTGGGGATCGGTGAAGCGCCAGAAAACGTGGGAGATACGGTCGGGAGAGGTCCAGACGGCAATCAACAGGTCTCCCTTTCCCGCGTCCAGTTCGTCCAGCGTCAGCCGTTCGAGCCACGCGTCCTGCACGCGCGCTTCCTCCAGAAATGCGTCCTCGTTCAGCGCGTCCCTTCGCAAGGCGGTCGTGTCGTGCGCCCACCCGAGGGTCTTATAGAGGCCATAGCGCTTCGCCAACTCCGGCGCATAGGTCTCTGGGGTGGAGAAGTTGAGAAATGGCTCCTCGGGGTGAATCTGCAAGGAGCTCAGATAGAATCGGACTTCTGGTCCCACTTCGAGGACATAGAACATGCCGATGGCGCGAATAGCGTACTGGTCTGTCAGCGGCAGCGACCACTCCAGCCAGGGGGACCACTGCCCTTCGGTCAGTGTAACCTGCCGTCCTTGAAACTCAAGCGTGAGTCGGCGGTTGGCAAGATCGACGCTGATGCCGAGCGGAACGCTTCCTCGTGACCGGTGCTGCGGGTCCAGGCCCTCCGGGGCGCCTGGAACATTCACCGACGCCTTGCCCTCGTGCAACTCGAGTGGAATACGCTCACCACCGCCGAGATCCTCCGCCAATTGCTCGGCGGTGAACGACGTCGAGAACGCGCAGAAATGCGTCGTCAAGCCGCCCACCTCCGGCACGCCAGCCCCGCACAGCATCAGGCTGTGTTGCAGCGCATCCGGCGGGAACGCAAACGGCACATGCAGCACCTTGCAACGCGCCCCCTGACTGTCCGCCACCTGCCAGAAAGGGGTCCCCTTGCGAATGGCGAACGCTTTGGCCGGACTCCTGAGCCCGCCGTCGGGGAAGAAGACCGGCGGCAGGCTGTAGCAGACACCGGGTATGGGCTGGTACATCCGGGGATCGCGGGCCAGGTAGTCATAAACGCCATGGTTCCCGGGACTGAGGCACGTGGCGAAGGTCGTCCAGGCCGTCGGCGACTGGGGCGGTGTCGTGGTCTGGAGGCGGCGATAACTCCCTTGTTCGCGCAGCACGGCCAGGTTGGGCAGCTTTCCCGCCGCCAGCATTTTGTCCACCAGACTTGGATCGACACCGTCAAACCCCAGGATGATGACCCTTCCGGCCGGGCGTTCGACGCTTGGCTGGACGGAACAGGCCTGCCCCAGGCAGGCGACGAGCAGGATGACGGTAAGATGCCGCGATAAGTTCATCAGCGCTAAGTATTGGAGGGAACACGGGAGGGATTCAAGCTTGAATTCCACTGGGTGCGGGTCTCATAGTGAGCTTCAATCTTGGATGGTGGAACGAACAGGAGACCAGACGATGGACGCGCCCCAAAAAATTATCTCCAATCTGCCGCTGCGGACGAAAATCCTGTATGGCCTGCTGCTGGCCGTCGCGCTCGGTTATGTGGGGCTGCTGATCCAAACCAAAATGCTCGAGAAAGAATTGACTTCAGCGGCCCAATCTGAAATCGCAAAGATCCAGACGAGCGACAACGAACTCACCTATAATGTTTCGGTTTCCAAAGCCCTGATCTTTATGGGCCAGCCCACCGGGACGGTGGAAATTTTTGTCCGCCAGAAAGGCACGCCCGACGCCCGCGTTCACGCCGTCCAACTCTATTTTATGAGAAATGACGGGACCTGGGCTTTCGATGGCAGCGGCGTCAGCGTGGACGATGCCAGTCATGAAAAGGGCACAAAGGCCTTCGCGAAGCGCCCAGCGGTGTAGACGGAGAGTACTGGCCGCCCGCGGAGTTGCTCGTCTGAGTGATATGCTGAATAGCGTTCGGTCTGGCTAGACAGAATACTGTGGGATCTTCATTAACTCCCCGTCCTTCAGGGCCGATTGGTGGGCGACGATGCCGGCCACGGTCATGTTTAGCGCCCAGGCGATATTCACAAGCGGCTTCCGATTCTCCAGGATGGAGTTGATGAACTCTTCCGCGAGGTAAGCGTGGGACCCACCGTGGCCGCCGGGGTCCATGCCGGGCGGCAGGGGCGGCTTCTCCAGCGTCACCTTCGAGATGTCGCCTACGCCGGCATAGTCCATGCCGGTCATCGCGCCTTTTTGGCCACGGACGCGGCCGACCTCACCTTCGTGGCCGGGCGTGTCCCAGCTCACGTTCATGCGCGCCGTGCCGCCATCGCTTGTGCGGAAGAGGGCGATCTCCGTGCCGAAGCCGTTCTTGTAGGCGTTGTTCTCCGGCTGGAGATGCTCGACTTTGCTGGGGATGCCAAGGCAGGACACCTCGGTGAAGCTGCCGCCGGTGACGCCGGTGAGATAGCCGTTCGAGTGGGTTGGATACCACTGGGGCGGCAGACCGATCCGCCAGCCTTTGTAGGAATCTAACGGCTGTTCCATGTAGTGGTAGTACTCGCCTTCGGTGTAGACCATCTGGCCGAATTCGCCCGCATTGTAGGTTTGACGCATGGCGTAGCAATCATTGCGGAAGACGGTGGTCTCCATCATCATGTAGTTGAGGCCGGATTTCTTCACGGCTTCGCTCAACGCTTCCGCATCTTCCAGAGAGCCGTACACCGCGGGCACCGCCGAGGCGGCGTGTTTCCCGTGGGCCAGCACGTCCATGCAGTGCCGGGCGTGGCTGGGCGCGTCCGTGGCCACGAAAATGGCTTCGATGGCGTCGTCTTTCACCATCTCTTCAAGGGAGGGGTGGGTTTTTTCGCAGCGGCAGACCTTCGCCATTTCCGCGCAGCGTTCGGGGATCAGATCGCTGACCGCGATCAGCTCGACGTTGGGGTGGTCCTGGAAGCCGAAGGCCGCGCCGAATTTGCAGACACCGTAGCCCACGAGCCCCATGCGGAT
>JACPGD010000173.1 GCA_016182645.1 Candidatus Hydrogenedentota bacterium
CTCGGCACGATTACGGTGCCGGACCCCCATTTGATCGTCATTGACCTCTGGGACAAGAGCCAGTTGCACACAGTGGAGAAGGCGATCATGACCTCGCCGCTCGGGGTGAATCCCTCGAACGACGGCAAGCTCATCCGTGTGCCCATCCCGCAATTGACCGAGCAGCGCCGCAAGGAGTTGGTAAAGGTGGCCGGGAAGCACCTCGAAGAGGCGCGCATTGCCGTCCGCACCATCCGCCGGCACGCGGTGGACGAGATCAAGAAACTGCAAAAGGATGGCGAGATCCCGGAGGACGACGCGCACCGCCTGACCGAGGAGGTGCAGAAGCATACGGACCACCACATCGAACTGGTTGAACACGGCTTCAAATCGAAGGAAGCCGACATTATGGAAGTGTAATCTTGCATAGCACTCACCACAACTGAGGACAAGATCCCGCCGCGGACCGCGCCCCACCCCCAAGCTTCGTCGCTTTCGGGTGCCACCCAGGAGAGCGCGGGCCGCGGTTTTCTTTTGCCATGGAACCGCAACTCGACACACAGCGCCTGCCCCGGCACATCGGCATCATCATGGATGGCAATGGCCGCTGGGCCGCGCAGCACGGCAAGCGACGCGTGCAAGGGCACGAGGCCGGCGCAGCGAGCGTGCGCGCGGTCATTAAGGCTTGCCGGGAATTGGGTATCGAGGGGCTGAGCCTGTACGCGTTTTCGACCGAGAACTGGCGCCGCTCGAAACAGGAAGTGAATGCGCTGTTCCGATTGTTGAGCAAGTATATGCGGAAAGAAATCGAGGAACTGGCCCAGAACGATGTCCGCGTCCGCTTCCAGGGCCGGCTCGATGGCCTTCCGGCGCAGGCCCGAAAGGACGTTGAATACTGTCTCGAACGCACGCGCGGCAACAAGGCGCTGTCGGTCAATGTTGCCCTGAATTATGGCGGGCGCCAGGAGATTGTCGATGCGGCGCGGCAGATCGCCCGGGAAGTGAAGGCCGGAACGCTGCAACCGGAAGAGATTAGTGAAGATGTTTTCGCGCGGCGCCTCTACCTGCCCGAATTCGGGGATCTGGATTTGCTAATCCGGACCAGCGGCGAGTTGCGGGTGAGCAATTTCATGTTGTGGCAGATCTCCTATGCGGAAATAGTCGTGACGCCGGTGCTCTGGCCGGATTTCCGCAAGGAACATCTGGTGGAAGCCATCCTCGAGTTTCAATCGAGAAAACGGCGTTACGGAGGCCGCCCCTAATGGCGAACAACCGCGGCGGGACACTCATCCGTTCGATGACGGCGCTGGTGCTGATTCCATTGACGCTGGCGCTCATCTGGGTGCCGTACATCGACTCTGGTTTTTCGCTGTTCATCACGCTGCTCGGCGCGCTCGGCCTGCAAGAGTTCTACGCCATGGCGTGCGCCAAGGGATTGAGCGTTGAAAACCGCGGCGGGATAGTCGCCGGGAGCGTTCTCATCCTGAGCGGCCACTTCGGTAGCCCGCCCTTGACCGCGATGATGCTGTTTCTGTCGTTTACCGGGCTTGCGTGGTTGCACCTCCTGCGGCGCAACCACAGCCTGGTGGGCTTCGCCGGCTCTGTTTTCGGATTGGTCTACGTGGGCTGGCTGGCCAGCTATTTTGTGCTGCTGCACCGCGTCCCGGTCTTGGGACCGGGATTGGTCACGCTGTTGCTGGTGGCCGTCGGTTTGGCCGATACGGGCGCCTATTTCGTGGGAAAGTCCATTGGCCGGCACAAGCTTGCGCCATCGGTCAGTCCCAACAAAACAATCGAGGGCGCCGCCGGCGGCATCGTCTGCGCGGTCGTCGGCCTGGTCGTCATTCATTGGCTCCGGAACGAGTTCGAGTGGTCCGCGTTTCCCATGTGGACGCTGCCGCGGTACGTGCTCACCGGGATCCTGCTGGCCTTACTCAGTCAAATCGGCGATTTGGCGGAATCGATGATGAAACGGGACGCCGGCATCAAGGACAGCGGCGAGATTTTCCCCGGTCACGGCGGCGTCCTGGATCGGTGCGATGGTTTTTTGTTCACCGCGCCGATGTTGTATTGCCTGGTGGTAATTTAATCCTCAACAAGGTGAATGCATGTACGAAGTCGAGATGGAAGATATCAAACACTATTGCGAACGCCTCGCGGAACTGCGCCAGTGCCTCAATGTAGAGGCCACGAAGGAGCGCATCGCCGAACTCGAGCAGGAAATGTCCGTGCAGGGCTTCTGGAATGATCCGGAATCGGCCCAGAAGGTGGTGCAAGAGTTGAAGAGCTTGAAAAATGCCATCGCCGCGCCCGATGAATTGCACAAGGAGCTTGAGGATGCGCACGTCCTGGTTGAAATGGCCCGGGACGAGCAGGATGCCTCCATGTCCGGCGAAGTGGCCGCAATCAAGGAGGACATCGAAAAGAAACTGCACGGACTCGAATTGAACAGCCTCTTCCAGGACCCGCGCGACTCGAAGCCGGTCATCCTCAGCATTCATCCCGGAGCGGGCGGCACCGAATCCTGTGACTGGGCCGAAATGCTCTACCGGATGGTGACGCGCTTCTGTGAGCAACGCGAATTCGCCGTCGAGATTTACGACTACCAGCCTGGGGATGAAGCAGGACTGAAAAGCGCCACCATGCACATTTCCGGCCCCTATGCATACGGCACGCTAAAGTCAGAGGCGGGCGTCCATCGCCTAGTGCGGATTTCGCCGTTCGACGCGCAGAGCCGCCGCCACACGTCGTTCTGCGCCATTGAGGTGCTGACCGAAGTCGACAAAGATATCAACATCGAAGTCCGTGAAGAGGACATCAAAATGGACGTGTTTCGCTCGAGCGGGGCCGGCGGCCAAAAGGTGAACAAGACCAGTTCGGCGGTCCGCCTGACGCACCTTCCCACCGGGATCGTTGTGGCCTGCCAGATCGAGCGCTCGCAACACCGCAACCGCGACACCGCCATGCAGATGCTGAAATCGAAACTCTACGACCAAGAACTCAAGAAGAAGGAAGCGGAATTGAGCGCGCAACGCGAAGGCCACCAGGACGTCGCCTGGGGCAGCCAAATTCGCAGCTACGTGCTCCATCCCTACCAGCTCATCAAAGACCACCGCACCGGCACCGAAACCGGCAACGTGCAAAAAGTCCTCGACGGCGACCTCGACCTGTTCATCGAGGCCTATTTGAAATGGAACCTGGAGCGCAAGAACAAGAAGCAGATGGCGAATGCGTAGGAGTTGTGGGTTCTGAGTTGTGGGTTCTGAGTTGTGAGTTCTGAGTTGTGAGTTCTGAGTTGTGAGTTCTGAGTTGTGAGTTCTGAGTTGTGAGTTCTGAGTTGTGAGTTCTGAGTTGTGAGTTGAGTTCTGAGTTGTGGGTTCTGAGTTGTCCCCGGAGGGGACGAATGTGAATAGCCGTGGGTGAGAACCCACGGAAGGGAGATGCCCTAGAGGGGCCGACCCTGGAAGGGTCGAATGTGGCCAGGATGAACGCGAACGTGAGTGAAGATATCCAAGCTGAACAACAGCATTCCACCGAACAGGATCTGCGCCAGCATCGGCTGGACAAGCTTGCCCGCATTCGCGCGCGGGGCGAGGAGCCGTACAAGTACCTGTTCACGCGCTCGCACACGATTGGCGCGGCGCGCGCGGCGTTCGAGGCCGCGGAGGCAAGCGCCACGGCAGAAGAACACCCGGGAGTGGCGGCCGCCCTGGCCGGGCGCATGACGGCGTTCCGGCGCCAGGGCAAGAGTTCCTTCGCTGACCTGCGCGATGAAAGCGGGCGCATCCAGATCTTTTTCAATCAAAAACAACTTGGCGAAGACGCCTACGAAGCGCTGAAGGACCTGGATCTCGGCGATTTTCTGGGCATCCACGGCAACGTGCGGCGCACGCGCACGGGCGAAATCACCATTTTTGCCGACCGCTATGAAATCCTGACGAAAACGCTGCGCGCCCTGCCGGAAAAGTGGCACGGACTCAAGGACGTGGAAACCCGCTACCGGCAACGCTACCTCGATCTCGCGGCGAATCCCGAAGTGATGGACGTCTTCCGGAAACGCATCCAGGTCGTGTCGGTCATGCGCGAGTTCCTCACGGGCCACGGGTACCTCGAAGTGGAAACGCCGATGCTCCACCCGATTCCCGGCGGCGCCACGGCGCGGCCCTTCGTCACGCACCACAACACCTACGACCGTGACCTGTACCTGCGCATCGCACCGGAACTCTACCTCAAGCGCTTGATCGTGGGTGGATTCGATAAAGTCTTCGAAATCAACCGGTCCTTCCGGAATGAAGGCGTGGACACGCGCCACAATCCCGAATTCACCATGATGGAACTTTACGAGGCGTACCAGGATTACCTTGGATTGATGGACGAAACAGAGGAAATGCTCTGTACCATCATCGAGCGCGTCACCGGCGGCACAATTTTCGAGCACCATGGCCGGACGATTGATATCCAGCGGCCGTGGAGGCGCCTCCCGCTCTTCGAGGCCATCCGCACCTATGCCGGCATTGATTTGGAAGCGACGCGCGACCGGGAGGAGGCCGCAAAGCGTGCGCGCGACGCCGGAGTGGACGTGGACGCGACCATGGGCTACGGAAAGATCGTGGACGAGGTCATGTCGGCCAAAGTGCAGCCGCACCTGGTGCAGCCGACGTTTCTCTACGATTACCCCATCGAGATTTCGCCGCTGGCCAAACGCAAGCGGGACAACCCGCAACTGACCGAGCGGTTCCAGCCGTTTATTGGCGGCTACGAACTGGGCAATGCATTTTCGGAACTGAACGATCCCCTTGATCAGCGCGATCGCTTCTTGCAGCAAGTGAAGCTGCGTGAGGCCGGCGATGACGAGGCCCAATATCTGGACGAGGACTACATTACGGCACTCGAAGTCGGCATGCCTCCGGCGGCGGGCCTTGGCATTGGCATTGATCGTCTGGCCATGCTGGTCACCAACACGACCTCCATCCGGGAAGTCATCTTCTTCCCACAACTTCGGTAGGATTCATGGACGCAGTCATTTTTGATTTTGATGGCTTGATTCTGGACACGGAAACCGCCTCCTATGAGTGCTGGCGTGAAACGTACGCCGAGCATGGACTTGATCTGACGCTGGAGCAGTGGGCGGCGAACATTGGCGGCAACGGCTATCACGAATTTCACCCCTTCGAGACGCTGGAGCGCGCCTGCACGCACGTCGTGGATTGGGAAACCGTGCACGCGCGGCGCCGGGCACGCTATCACGAGCGCGTCCATCAGCTCGAATGCATCCCCGGCGTGCGCGGCGCCATCGTGGAGGCGCGCAAGCTGGGACTGAAGACCGCGGTGGCCTCCAGTTCGGACTGCAATTGGGTCCATGGCCACCTGAAGCGATTGCAGTTGTTCTCCGCGTTCGACGCCGTCCGTTGCGGCGACCAAGTCCATGCTATCAAGCCCGACCCCGCGGTGTACCAGGCGGCACTGACGGCCCTCAACCTCCCCGCCGCGCGCGCCTTCGCCCTCGAAGACTCGGCGAAGGGCGTCGCTGCGGCGAAGGCTGCCGGACTGTACTGCATCGCGGTGGCCAATCCTGTGACGCGCAACCTTGATCTCAGCCAGGCGGACCGGCTGGTCGATTCGCTGCGCGAGGTCTCGATTCGTGTCCTGCTCGAAGACATGCGGGGAGATCTGGCCGATGCGATTTGAGGCCTTTGTTGCCTCGCGCTATCTGCGGGGGAAACGCAAGACGACCTTCGTCAACCTGATCACGATTATTTCCGTGGCCGGAGTGAGCGTCGGCGTCATCGCCCTGATCGTGGTCATGAGCGTCATGACCGGTTTCGACAATGCCCTGCGCGAAACGATCATTGGCAATCGCGCCCACCTGACGATCTACAGCCGGGCGGGCCGCCCCATCGACAACCCCGCCAAGGTCATGGAGCAGATCCGGGCATTGTGCCCGGAAATCGTGGGCGCGGGGCCGATCGTCCAAGTCGAGGCCCTCTTTTTCCGCAAGGGCTACCGTCAGGGGGGCATTATCCTTGGGGTGGACCCGAAACTGGAGCAGGGCGTGACCGAACTGGCGAATAACCTGACAACCGAGGGTGGCCGCGCCCACGGCAAGGGCCGGCTGCCTCAGTACAAGGAGATCATCCTCGGGTACCGGCTCGCGGAACGCCTGGGTTACGCCGATGTTGGCGACAACATGGTTCTCCTCACCGACCGTGAGACGCCCAGCCTGCTGGGCCGGCAACGCGGCGGCAGTTACGGGGTCACCGTCAGCGGCATCTCAGACGCCAAGATGTCCGAATTCGACATGGCCTATGGCTTTGTGGACCTAGAGACGGCCCAGGACCTGACGGGGCGCCGCGATGTCGACGCGGTACATGCCCGCCTCAATGACCCCTTTCTGGCCGACGCCGTCAAGCGGCGCATCGAAGATAACCTGCCTTACCAGGCGGAAACCTGGTATGAGAGCCAGGTCGCATTCTTCAAGGCGCTCGAGCAGGAAAAGTTCATGATGTTCATCATCCTTGCGTTCATCATTCTGGTCGCGGCGTTCAATATCACCAGCACGCTGATCATGGTCGTGATGGAAAAGCGGCGCGATATCGGCATCCTCCGCACCCTCGGCGTGAGCAGCAACTCGATTCTGCTCATGTTTGTCATCGAAGGGTTGATGATCGGGCTGAGCGGCACCCTGCTCGGCGTGGTGGCCGGCACCTGGCTCGCCTATAACCTCAACCCCGTCGCGGAGGGCGTGGCCGCCGTGTTTGGCCTCGATATTTTCAATGCCACCATCTATTACTTCGACCATATTCCCGTGGATGTCGTCCCGCGCGACATCATGTGGGTCACGATTTCAGCCGTGGTGCTGACGTTCCTGTCCACCCTCTATCCGGCGTGGAGCGCGGCCCGGCTCGACCCGGTGGATGCCTTGCGTTATGAGTAGCATTATTGCCTGCCAGAACATCCACAAGTACTACCACGACGGCAGCCGGGAATTGCGTATTCTTACGGGCATCGATCTCGAAGTCGAAGAAGGCAAGATCCTGGCCATCAGCGGCCCCTCCGGGGTGGGCAAGAGCACCCTGCTGCACATTATCGGCACCCTCGACAGGCCCACCTTGGGCGAAGTGCTGCTCCGGGGAAACGCCATCTCACGCGCCTCCCGGCGTGAGATTAATCGCATCCGCAACGAAGAGATTGGGTTTGTCTTCCAGTTCTACCACCTCCTGCCCGAGTTCACCGCTCTGGAAAACGTGATGATGCCCACGCTCTGCCGCGGCACGGCGCGCCGCCTCTTGCGTGAACGCGCGGAGGAGTTGCTCGGCGCGGTGGGACTGAAAGAGCGCATGACGCACAAACCGGGACAATTGAGCGGTGGCGAACAACAGCGCGTGGCCATCGCCCGCGCACTGTTTAATCGCCCGAGCGTGGTCCTGACCGATGAACCGACCGGCAACCTGGATGAGTCGACGGGATCCAGCATTGTGGATCTGCTCTGGGCGTTGAACGCCGAGCGGCAGGTCACACTGGTCATCGTCACCCACGATGAGCAGATCGCCGAACGCGCCCATCACTGGGTCCATATCCACGAGGGGAAAACACTCGTCAGGAGGTAAACCCGCCCGGCGTGGCCCGGGTGATGGCGGTACCGCGGACGATCAGGGCCGCTTGCGCCACAACGCGCTCCGCGGCCTCAACCTCCGTGGCCGGACAGAGTTCCCGCAGGAACCGCCAGCAAGCCCGGCACACATGCGGGTCCTCGAAAACCAGCGCATACTCTTCGATGAACAGCCGGCGCGCACAAAGACAATCGGAAGGATGATCATGAAGGAAATCTTCCGCCTGCAACAGGGGGTTCAGTTGCAGGCCGCGGTACCGGATCAGGCCAAGCATCGAGACCGTGAGTAGATAAAGCTCTCGTGGCAACATGCAGTAGTTGCAAATCCCCCCACTCTGCCAGGTGTTCACCTGGACCCCCCGCTTCCGATCAACCGTGAAAAGTCCACCCCGTTCCACGTGCACAAAGCGAAGCGGGATACTCTCAGGACCCGGCAACTCGCCGAAGTCGAACTGGTCCTGTAAGGACTTGGCGCAACCGGCGATGGCGACGGCGTCGCTGACGTTTCCCTGAATCCAGACGTGGTGCATAGCGCTTCTCCCTGACTGCGGCTTCTTGTGCTATAGACGCACGGGGCTTTCCTTTTCTTGCAAGAGAAGCGCCTTGGGTTCCGTCACCTGCCATACTCTATTATACGCTAAGTTGGTGCCGTTTATTCGGCCTTCGGCAGCGACAGGGTGCGAATTACTGGAAAAGTGCGCTTTCTTCAAGCACCCACATTTTAACCTTTTTCCCGTCACGGGTGCATCTTTTTCGCCATACCACTTTAAGCTTTATCTGTAATTCCGTAACTTGTGGGCCGCGGGGAAAGGCCGAAACGCGGCCGGCAGGAAATCCACATTGAAGAATCCGGTCTCGCGCGGCAGGTGCATCGCTTCGCCCACGGGGGGCAACTGCGCCTTGCGGAAGCCACCGTCTTTCCAAACCAGAAACACGGCATGTTCGAAAAACGCGGGCGCAAACGTGAAGCGCATCCGGGTCGGGCCGCTATCGCCCGCCGCCAACACCTGCACAGCGACTTCCCTGGCGGAAAGGACGTCCCCGGCCTTCAAGGCATCCTTTGGGCTGCGGAAAAGTTGCTCGTATTGTTCAGTCAACAATTCTCCATCGAGAATCTCCAATTCGATTGCCCGTGGACCGATCCGGCGGAGCATCAGGTCGTGCGGGGACATGAGCAAGGTCCACCAGCCAGCAGGCACCGGGGCGCCTAGATACTCGAGCATGATGCGCGGGTACATCCCCATGAGTGGGTCCGGCCCGTTTATCATGACCACCTGCGCCTTGGCATCCCGCGGCAGCTTCGAGGCCAGAAGGACCTCGCGCGCCCGGCTGTCCACGTCATGCACCAACACGGCCAGCCCCGGCCAGGCCCAAGGCGCCAGGAAGAGGTGGATCGCGGCCAGCAAGATGCCGCAAGCCCGGACTGCCCAAGAGGCCGCGCGCCCGGCACGCCACCAATACCGCAGGATAACGGCAATTACGGCGGCGCCGCCGAACGATGGCAGCAATAGCAGCCGGCCGGAAGGAAACGTGGCCAGCACCGGGATGGCCGACACCGCGCTGCCGAGGATCAGCCATCGGAGATGCCGGCGCTCATCCGGTGTCAACCCTGGCCACGCCAGGCGCAGCAGCCAGACCACCAGCGCCAAGGTCAGCACGCCGCCCACCACCAGCGGCCCCTGAAACGCAGAGGCGACCACCGGCAATTCCGACGGCAGTGACAAAAACTGCGCGCCGAGCAACAGCAGAAAACGGCCCGGGGCGTGCGCGGCAAATTGGGGAAACTCAGCCACGGGATCCAGGTAGATGCCGGAACCATAGACACCGAAACCATTCCACTTATACACCACAATGAAGACCATGGCCACACCCAAAGCCGGCATCAGCGCCACGGCCCGCTGCCAGCCCTCGTAGACGCGATGTGCTCGTCGCGTTTCCAGAGACAGGGCGTCCCCGCCGCGTCTGCCGCAGCATTCATAGGCCGCGATATAGCCGCAGATGCCCAGTGCTGTTTCGCCTCCCAGCAAGCCCAAAACCAAGCCAAGAAGGGAAAGCGGCAGCCAGGCCAGTCTTCCGGCTTCACGCCACCGCAAATGCGCGTAGAGGGCCAGCAGCGCCGGGGCGCCCGCCACCAGCGCGTTGCGGTTCGACCACCAACCCGCGGGAATGGCGTGGCCGTCGTCGAGTGTGAAGAGTACGATGCAAAGCAAAGCCAGCGGCGCGGGGAACAGGCGCCAATACAGCCAGGCGGCGCACAGGACGAAGGCCAAATACCACAGGATGGAATGCAGATGAAACCAGATGGCCCGTGGGTGAAAAAGAAGATAGTCCAGGTACATCGTGGCACTGGAAAGTGGCCGGAAAAAATGCAGGTGTATATCCGGAAAAGTGAACCACGGATAGGGTACGCGCCCCATGATTTGCTCCATCTCCTGCGCGTTCCCAGAGGCAAAGCGGAACAGGTCGAACGAAGTGGAACCGGGCATCTTCCCCTGGAGCGACAAC
>JACPGD010000174.1 GCA_016182645.1 Candidatus Hydrogenedentota bacterium
AGGTGGACGCGCTGAAGGGGGAGAGTAAGCCCGGAGAGGCATCCGCCGAAAACGCGGCCACGCTGGAATCTGCACCGGACAAGCCGGCGACTCCCTGACACATCAGGCAAAGCGCAGCATTTCTCTTGTGTCCAGTGTGCCAGATTTCCTGTAGCGTCCGGCCACTGTGCCCGACGCTACAGGGGCTAATCTGAGGTCTCCCAGCCGCCGCCGAGGGCTTTGTAGAGGGCGATGAGGTTGGTGAGGACGAAGCTTTGGCTTTGGACAAGTTCATCCTGAGACTGGAAGAGTTGCTGCTGGGCCTGGAGCACGTCGAGGAAGTTTTCGAGGCCGTTGACGTAGCGTTCGTTGGCGAGGCGTACGGCTGCCTGATTCGCGGCGACGGCTGCTTCGAGCGAGGCGCGGCGGTCTTGCTCCTTGGCGAAAGAAACCAGACCATTCTCGACGTCTTCGAGGGCGAGGAGAATGCTGCGCTCGTAGTTGATCGCGGCCTGCTCCTGCCGCGCGTTCTGCACCTCGATATTGGCGCGGATGCGCCCGCCCTGCAGGATGGGCCAACTGATGCCGGGGCCAATGGACCAGAGCTGATTGCCGCCCTGGAAAACATCGCCGAGCACACTGCCCTGGCCCGAAATGCCGCCGGTCAGGAAGAACTTGGGGAAGAGATCGGCCATGGCCTCGCCGATCCGCGCGGTCGCCGCGGCCACCTCGCGCTCGGCGGCGCGAATGTCGGGCCGGCGCCGCAAGAGATCCGAGGGCAGGCCCACCGGCACCTCGGCGGGCGCCGCAGGCAACGCGGCGGACGGGCTGAGTTCCGGACCGAGTTCACCGGGTGCGTGGCCGATCAAGACACCAAGCCGGTGGATGGACGTCTCCACCTGTGTCTGCAAGCGCGGCACGTTGGATTGCAGTTCGGCGAGTAATGCTTGCGCGCGGACGGTGTCCAACTCGCTGGTCAGTCCTGCCTCAAAACGCGCTCCGGTCAATTCCACCGTGTTCTTCTGTGCCAGAATGTTCTGGTTGAGAATGTCGAGCCGGTTCTGGGCCGAGCGCAGTTCGATGTAATTCAAGGCCACTTCGGAGAGCAGCGACACGAGCACGTCGCGGCGCGTCTCGACCGCACCTTCGATGTCCGCATCGGCCGCCTCGAGCGCGCGGCGGTTACCGCCGAAGACGTCCAGCTCCCACGCGGCGTCAAAACCAAGCTGGAAAAAGTTGTTCGTGCGGTCAATCCCCCCTCCCCCACCGCCGGGCGCCAGCGACACGCTCGTGCTGGGCACGCCGCCAGTAACACTGCGGGTGACGCTGAGATTTTGCCCGCGGATCGTCACGCTGCGCGAAATGCCGGCCGGGTCTGCGCTGGCCCCAAGCGTAACGGGCGGGCCACCGGCGGCGGCGAAATTCTGTTCGGCAATCTGCGTCCGGCTGGCCACGGCGTTGGCGCTCAGCGTGGGCCAAAAGGCAGCGGTGGCAAAGCCGCGCGCGGCCCGCGCCTCACGCACGCGCGCTTCTGCGATGCGCAGGTCGTGGTTGGCGGCGACACTGCGTTCGACGAGATCATTGAGCACGGGATCATTCAAGGTGGTCCACCATTCCGTCACGGCAACGGCCTGGTTCACTTCTCCCCCCGCGCGCGGCGTGGACCACGCGGCGGGAACAGCCACCTCAGGCCTGACATAGTCCGGGCCGGTCGTGCAACCGGCGAAAAGAAAGGACAAAAGGGACGCAAAGGACAAAAAGGACCAAGTGGACGAGATGGACGAGATGGACGAGATGGACGGAGCAGCCTTTCCAACGGCGAGGCCTGCCTTGCAACCGTCCTTTAGGTCCTTCTTGTCCCTTTCGTCCTTGTTGTCCCTGTGGTCCCTGCAGTCCTTGAAGGTCTTATGTTTCACTGACGGTCTCCGCAGGCGCATGCGCCCGGCGATTGCGGCGAGCGGGAAGTTCGGTCACCCACTGGATGACGACGAAAAACAACGGCACGAACAAGATGGCCAGGAACGTGGCCGCGAGCATCCCGCCCATGACGCCCGTCCCGATCGAGTGGCGGCCGCCCGCGCCCGCGCCGTGACTAAAGACGAGCGGCATGACCCCGAGGATAAACGCGAGCGAGGTCATGACAATGGGCCGCAGCCGGAGCCGCGCCGCCTCGAGGGCAGCCTCAACAATGCCCTTGCCCTGTTCGTGCAACACAGAACAAAACTCGACGATGAGGATCGCGTTCTTCGCGGCCAGACCAACCAGCGTCAGCAGGCCGATCTGGAAGTAGATATCGCTCTCAATGCCGCGCAGGTAGATGGCCAGAATCGCGCCGAAGGCGCCGAACGGCACCGCCAGCAGGACCGCAAACGGCAGCGACCACTTCTCGTATTGCGCGGCCAGCACCAGGAACACCACCACCAGGCCAAACAGGATCACGTAGGGCGCCTGACTGCCCGCTTTGATTTCCTGGTAGGACGCGCCGCTCCATTCGATGTCGTAGCCTTCCGGCAAGACACGCGCCGCCACTTCCTCGAGGCGCGCGATGGACTGGCCCGTGCTGAGTCCCGGCGCCGGCGCACCGGTCACTTGCACCGCCGGAAAGCTGTTGAAACGACTGACCACGTTGGGCCCGGAACGATAGCTCACGTCGAGCACGCCCGACAGTTCGACCATGTCGCCCGCGGCGTTGCGCACGAAGATGCGCTTGATGTCATCGGGTTTAGACCGGAATTGCGGTTCCGCCTGCAACTGCACCCGGTACACGCGGCCATACTTGCTGAAATCGTTGACATAAAACGCGCCCAGATAGGCCTGCAAGCTGTTGTAAATATCCGCGATCGGCAGGCCCATGGCCTTGGCGCGCGTGCGATCCAGATCCACATACAGTTGCGGCTGACCAACATTTAAAACACTGGACACGCCCTGTATTGTGGGATCTTGACGCAATTCACCCAGGAATTCGTTTGTCACCTCGGCCAGCTTGCGAACATCGCTCTCGCCGCGGCTTTCGAGTTGCATTTCGAAGCCCGCGCGGAACCCCAGCCCGCGGATCGCCGGCGGGTTGAAGGCAATAACCAGCGCTTCCTGCATCCCGGCAAAACGCCCGAACACACGGCCGATGATGGCGTCCACATGCTTGTCAGGCGTCTTCCGCTCGCTCCAATCCTTGAGATTCACGAACATCGCGCCCGCGCTGGTACTGGCCGAGCGGCCCGCAAGAAAGTCCATGCCCCCGAGCGTCACGACACGGGCAACTTCCGGCTGGGCGAGCAGGAAATCTTCCACTTCTTTCATCACGCGGCTGGTCCGTTCCAGCGAGGCCCCCTGCGGCAGCATGGCCGCCACCATGAAATACCCCTGATCTTCCGCCGGTATCAGCCCGCTGGGCACTTTCTGAAACAGGGCCCACGTACTCCAGATCACTACGCCAAACACGACAACCGACAGCACGCCCAGGCGAATGGTCAGCCGCACGGTGCGCGTGTAGGCGCGCGTGAACAGGCCGAAGGTCTGATCGAACCAGCGGAAAAAGAAAAGCTTGTTGTGGTTCGGCTTGAGCAGCAGGCGGCAAAGCGCCGGACTGAGCGTGAGCGCCACCAGGCCGGAGATCATCACGGAGACCGCGATCGTGATTCCAAATTGCCGGTACATGACTCCCGTAATGCCGCCTAGAAACGCCACGGGCAAATACACCGCGGACAGCACCAGGACAATCGCGATGACCGGACCCGTCACCTGGTTCATCGCCTTGATGGTGGCCTCCCGGACCGCCAGGTGTTCTTCGTGCATGATCCGCTCGACGTTCTCCACCACGACGATGGCGTCGTCCACCACGATGCCAATGGCGAGCACCAGCCCGAACAGCGTGAGCGAATTGATCGAGAAGCCCAGCATCAGCATCCCGGTAAACGTACCGATGATGGCAACCGGCACGGCCAGCAGTGGAATGACGGTGGCGCGCCAACTACCGAGGAAGACGAAAACCACGAGGATCACCAGCGCAACGGCTTCGAAAAAGGTGAGGGCCACCTCGCGCACCGACTCATTGATGTACTTGGTGGTGTCGAACGGGATGTCGTAGGACACCCCCTCGGGAAAGCTTTTCTTAAGCTGATCCAGGGCCTCCGTCAGCCCAACAATCGTGCTCAGAGCATTCGCGCCCGGCTGCAGAAACACCAGCATGATCGTGGTCGGTTTGCCATTGAGCCGGCCAAAGGCGTCATAGCTCAGGGATCCGAGTTCCACGCGGCCCACGTCCTTGATCTTGATCATCGAGCCGTCCGGCTCCGCGCGCAAAATGATGTCCTCAAACTGTTCCGGCTCGTCCAGACGCCCCTTGGTGATCACGGGGATAGTGAATTCGACCTCGCCGCTGCTGGGCGCCGCGCCGATGCGTCCCGCGGCATAAAGACCGTTTTGCTCCCGAATGGCATTGGCCACATCCGTCACGGTGAGTCCCTTGGCGGCGAGGCGGTCCGGGTTGAGCCAGATACGCATCGAATAGTCTTTCCCGCCGAAGACCATCATGTCGCCCACGCCCGGCACGCGCTTGAGTGTGTCGAGCATGTAAATGTTCGCGTAATTGCTCAGGTACAGGTCGTTGTGCTGCG
>JACPGD010000175.1 GCA_016182645.1 Candidatus Hydrogenedentota bacterium
GGCATCGCAGAACATGCAAGATGAAGACGACTTCCGCCTTGGCGTCGTCAACTGGGGGCCGAACACGCCGACGGAACCCGATCCGGACACATGGGTCGGCCTCGCGGGCGAAGCCCGGAACGACTTCAAGAAGTTCCAGGAATTCCCGTGGGGTTCGCGCGGGGTCGGCTTTATCACGTTCTTCAAGGAGCCGCCCGTCCATCATTTCATGGATGGCAACGTGGCCGGCCAGAAGGCGGACAACAGCGGATTCGATTGGGTGCGTTCGCACGGCTCGGCCAAACGCCGGACCGGGGTCATCGAGGCGCGCCTGTCCGTGGTGGGTCCGAACAGCGTCCAGATTGATTCCGCCTCGGAGGCGGCACTGCCGACGCAGACCGTGGGCCAGGCGTTCACATTGGTGATCCGCGGGGCGGGCTTCGGCACGAAGCCGACCGTGGTGCTGAGCGGCTATGACGTCACCGTCACCGGGGCCACGGATGAGGCCATCAGCATCAGTATTATGACCCGCGAAGACGCGCCGCCGGAGGAACCGATTGTGCTCATCGTGCGCAATCCGGACACGGGCGAGGAGGCCAGCCGCGACGACCTGTTCCGCCTCGGCAGCGGCACAACCGACGACAGCCCGGAGATAGCTTCGATCGTGCCCGACAGCGCGACGCGCGAGGACTTCCCGATCCTGATCAACGGGCGCAACTTCCCTGAGATCGAGGACCTGGAAGTCATCTTCGGGCGGACGCTGATGCCGGTGCAGAGCGTACTTGCCGATGGCACACAGATCATTGTTGGGTTCCCGGCGGGCGGCCTGCCCACGACCGGCCGGATGGATGTGACGGTGCGCAACGTGGACAAGGAGCGCCAGGACATCCTGCTCAACGGGTTTGAGTTCATTAACCCGCCGCAGAAACAGTGCGTGATCCTGGGTTGCGCGGCGGATGCCGGCGCGAAGGGCGCGGGTGTCTGGGGCGACTTGGCGGTCTTGCTGTTCGCGGCCGCGGGCCTGGCTGGAGGCATGGTGGTCTCCCGCCGCCGGCGGCATGCATAATGATCCCTGCGCTGGGACCGGGCCGCGAGGTTGCGCCCGGGCGCCCGGCGCCCGTTGGGGACTGGGAAGCGCGGCCCACGGGGGGCGCGTTAGCGGATAGGAGCTGCTGGAAACAATCCGCAGGAAAGGAAACAGCAGGTGCAGACGAGACGTATCTGGCCGGGCCTCCTTTGCGTGGGCGCGCTGGCCGCATTGCTGATCGGCATTCCCGCGCAGGCTTTTGTGCCCGTGGGTGGATTCAGTGGGTTTGGGGCCTTGTACTATCGCACGTGGGACATCGATGAAATCGACACCAACGGCGACGGGGACGTTCAGACGGGCGAAGGACTCGAGATCCTGATCGAAGGCGGCCCGAGCGGCTTTACGACGACCGAAATCGGCGAAGTGCGGGATTCCTTCCAAGTGTGGGAAGACGTGCCGAGCGCCTATTGTGCGTTCCGATTCACCGGGATCGTGACCGATCCCATACTCGCCGGGTTTGTCGAGCCAGACTTTCTGACGACCGTGGTGATGCAAGTGACGGAAGCGACGGACGATGATATCGTCCCGGATCGCCCCGATGTCATCGTGCCGGGGGTGGCCTTCCCCGTGCTCGGGGTGACCATCACCACGTTTATTGTGGAAGAAACGCCGCTGACCGTGGGCGGCACGTCCGTGATGCTCTCTCCCGGGACGATCATCGACAGCGACATCGTCATCGATGCGAGTTCTCACCGGCGGAGCATCGACGGGGACCCGCCGCTGGTCGAGCTTGAGTCCACACTGGTGCACGAGATTGGTCACTTGTTGGGACTGGGACATCCCGCGTTGAATAATCTCGAACCGTTGCTGTCGGACCCGAACGATCCCACGACGATCATTGGACTGGTCGAGAAGGAAGTGTTCTGGCACACCGGTCCGGATGGTATCGCCCGTTTTATCGGGGTCACGCCAACCATGTTCCCGATTGCCTTCGAGGTGGAAGACTCGATTGGGGAGCGGCGCGGCGGCGGCATCGACCTGGCCCCGGACGATATCTCCGCCATCTCTTTCCTGTACGCCCGCGGCAGCCAGGCCAATTTCTTTGGAGTGGCGGACGAAGTGCGCACCCAGACGCGGTCGGTGGCCGGGTTGCCCTCCGTTCCCATCACTGGTGCGCATGTTGTGGCTTGGGCCGATCTGGACAACAACCCGGCGACGGCGCGGGTGGCGATGTTCAGCACGACTTCGGGGTTGTTTGAGAACCTGGAGAATGATTTGCTGGAGGGCCAATTCGACCTCTTGGGGCTGTGGAAACAATTTGAGGTGCCGCGCAATACCGCGGGCACGCTCTTCAATCCCACGTATACCTTGACTGCCAACCCGCTGAATGATTCCGGGCTCGACAAGCAGGCGCCCCCGGGCGTTTCGCCGACGAGTACGGACGGATTGCAGGGGGATGGCAGCCACTCGACCACAACGCGCGCCGTCGACGACTACAACAACGCGTTTCCCTCGGAAGTTTTCCGCGAGGGATCGAACACGTTTGGGGTGGAGAACCACGATGCGGGCACGCCGCTGGTCTGGGATTTCTCGCGGAACACGCTGGTGAGCGCCGATTCCGGACGCTCGCTGGCGCAGATGCTACGCGGCCGGCCCATGTTTGGCGACCGCAATGACGTATGTCCCTTGAACATCATTTATGGAGACACCGGCGGTGATGGTGGTGGCGGAGGGGGCACAGAAGGCGAGGGCGAGGGCGAAGGGGAAGGCGAGGGCGAAAAGGTCGCGGCCGGAATGGGAGGCGGCGACGGCCCGAACATTCTGCGCGGCCTGCGCGATAATGTGTTATTGCAAACCACAGTGGGCATGGCCGCGGTGGACCTGTACTACAGCGTCTCGCCCTATGTGGTGTCCTTCCTGTTGAACCATACCTACGCTTACGAAGCATTTAAGTTCGGCGTGGGCATTCTTTATTGGGCCCTGGAGCACTTCAAGATGGTAGCCAGTCTGGTTGTTCCCCTGCTGCTTGTGCCCCTGTGGCTGGTGCGGCGCAAGCGTCGCGCGCTGGCCGCGGCAGCGGCGGTCCTCCTGCTGGTGACCGCCCCGGCGCAGGCGTTGATTGCCTATGTGACCACGGCAGACATGACGCACGGCGCCTCGGCGGTCATTACGGGGGTGGTGGACTCCGTGACTTCCCGGATGTTGAACGACCAATTTATCGTTACGGACATCGTGATTGATGTGGAGGAGTCTCTTAAGGGCGAAGTGGCCAAGCAGTCGCGGGTGACCGTGACGGTGCTGGGCGGGCGTGTCGGCAACTTCGTGATGGATGTGTCGGAGATGCCCAAGTTCGAGGACGGGCAGGAAGTGTTGCTGTATCTTCGCGAAGACCCAGAGTTCGGCTACACCGTCCACGGCGGCATGCGCGGCACGTTTGACATCGAGACGGATGCCAAGACCGGCGAGAAGTATATTCACGCTGAAGAAGCGGGCGCTCAAACGGCGCTCAAGGCGGACGCGAAGCAACTTGGCGGGAAGAAGACCGGCGGCGATGCGAGTGTCGCGCCCGCGCCGGACGGATCCGGCACGAGGGTGGGGTTGGAGGAATACCTGGATTATTTGCGGGATCTGGTTGCCGCGCAGGCAGCGGAAGACGCCGCCGCAGGCACAAGATGAGAAAATAGATAAAAATTGATAGAAAAGATGGTCAAAATGGACACTGACAAAGCACCGGCTGACACGGACGGGTGCAGAAGCTCATTATAGTCGATGAGGGGGATGGCCACCGGGGGCTTGTCAACTTGCCCGGACTCCGGTGCGTTTTCACAAAGACTTAGTGGGTCTATAATTGCGCGATTTCTGGCCGCGAGGGCGCCGCGCAGTCCCGCAACGTCTGCCTTCCCAACACTGTCGAGGCATCGAATGGTTCAGGTTCTAGTAATCCGGCAAGCCTTCATGGTCATCGATCTGGTCCTGGCGGCAGCCATCGTGGTGACCGCGGGACTGGTGACGCAGCGGCTTTTCTCGACCACTTCCGTCATCACGCCGGCGGAAGCGGTGGCCGACACGGAGGCCAGCGCGCCGGAGCAAACGCTCTCCACGATCGCGGCCCGTCCCGAATACGACAGCATCCTGGCCTCGGGCTTCTTTGGCGAGGCCGGTCGCTGGAACCCGGCCGCGACGCCAGCGGCGCCGGCGCCGGAGCCTCTCGATACGACCGCGGAGGAGACCACCTTAAACCTCAAGCTGCTCGGGGTCAGCGCGCTCGAGCCGAACGATCCGCTGGCGTCGGCCGTCATTCAGGATTTGGACCAGCATGGCGGCATGGCGGCGGCGTATTGGCCCGGGGACCAGATCCTGGAGAATGTCTCGCTCTTGGAAGTCCATCCCCGAATGGTTATCCTGGAGAACCGGAAGAACACGCCAGCCACGCGCGAGCGGCTGAGCATGGACGAGGAAACACCGGGCCTGATGGCCGGGAACGCGCCGGGACCGACGCTGCCCTCGAGCATTATGGGGGGCAATGCCCCGGAGCGGATCGAGCTCAACCGGCAGGAACTGATGCAGGAACTCTATGTAAACTACGCGGACTTGGTCACGAAGCTGAAGCCGGAACTGAAGACAGACGACCAAGGCAACGTTATCGGGCTGACGGCGGACAACATCGGCCAAATACCGCTGGCGCAGAAGCTGGGCTTGCAGGACAACGACGTACTCCAGACAATTAACAACGAGAAAATTGACAGCGAGCAGAAAATCATGGAGATTATGGCCCGCTATCAGAACGCCGGCTCGTTCCGGATTGGCGTACTGCGCGACGGCAAGGCGAAAGTCATCACCTACCGGTTGAACTGACACTTGGGTGGGAAGTTTGGACCAATGACCATTTTGGAAGGAAGGGCTGTGCGCAACACGTTTCTTTTTCACTGCGTGGCCGCGATGGTGTTGAGTTGGGGCCTGCATGGGGCATGGGCGGGCGCCCAGGAATATGTGGAGCCTGCGCCCGCGGGAGAACCCACGCAGATAGAGGCCCCGCCGGATGGGGGAACCCAGGCGGCGCCGGCCGCGCCACCCCCGCCTGCCGTGGTGGAAGAGGCACCCGTCGAGGAGGCCCCCCCCGAGGAAGTACCGCTGGAAGAGGAATATATCGAGGAAGAGCCGGAGCCGCCCGCGCCGCAGCCGCAGCCGATCCGGCCCAAAGTGATGCCGACGCGGCCGCGGCCGAGCATCCCCGCGCGGCCCACGCGCCCGATCCGGCCGGGCATGCCCACACCGGGGTTGCCGCCTTCCGGCAAACCTTTTGAGCCGGTGCCGAATGAAGAGAAGACGGGCGAGACCCCGACAGCGCCGATTTCGTTCGACTTCCAGGAAACGCCCCTGTACAACGTCATTGAGTCCATCTCGAAACTGACGGGCCGGAATTTTGACGTGGACCCCAATGTGGGCTCGATCAACGTGACGGTCATCACCCACGACAAGATCCCCCCCGAGATGGCCTATGAGGTGCTCGAGTCGATTCTGGCCACGCGTGGCTATTCGATGGTCGAGACACTGGACGGCAACCTGATCAAGATCATTCCCACCCCGGATGCGACCTCCTCGGAGAAACTCCCTTTAGTGGACGGGGCCAAACCCATTGACCCGGAGGAATACGATAGCTATTCGACGCACATCATCCAGGTGCAACATTCGAACGCCGAGGAGATTGCCAACGCGCTGAAGATACTGGGATCGAAGAACGCCCGCATTGACACCTATGCGCCGTCCAACACCCTGATTATTACGGACACGGCGGATGGTCTCCGGCGTATGTTTTCGTTTCTCGAAGCGGCGGATGTGCCGGGCTTCGAGACCGCGATGGAGATATTTACGCTCGAGTACACACGGGCGGAGGCGCTGGCGGAACAATTGAACTCCGTTTTGCTCGAAGGGGAGGGGCAGGTCCCCGGCCAGCAGCAGGCGCGGCCCGTGCCAACGCGCCCGGTGCGCCCCGTGCGCACGCCGACCGTGCCCGGGCAGCAGACCAACCAGGTGATTGGCACGCGGGAAGAAGTCCTCCGGATGGTGCCGGATGAGCGGCTGAACGCGCTGATCGTGGTGGCTTCCGAGGGGATGATGGAGCGCGTGCGCGACCTGGTGCGGCGCCTGGACACGCCGACCTCCCCCGATCAGAACACCCTGCACATTTATGAGTTGCGCAACGCCGATGCGGAGCAGGTGGAGGCGGCGCTGCAGCCGTTACTCGGCACGGCGCCGCGCGCGGCTGCGGCCGGGGGTGGTGGCGGCGGCGCGGCCGGCGGGGGAGGGGGTGCCGGTGCGGCGGCGATCAATCCGGAGGTGCAACCCTTCGAGCGAAAAGTGCAAGTGGTCCGGTACGATCAAACCAACGCGTTGCTCATCGTGGCCGCGCCGCAGGACTACCAGGTACTCGAATCGTTTATTGCCCGGCTGGACGTCCCGCAACGGCAGGTCTATGTCGATGCCGTGGTGATGGACGTGACGGTCTCGAATGATTATGGCTTGACCGTGGACGCGGCGGCCATCACCGGGAACGACGGCTTTGGCATGACCAACACGGGCAACATATCTGGACTTGTGGATGTGGCACAGGCGGCGGAAGAGATTGTGGGCGGGCCGCAGGCCGCGCTGGCGGCTTCGGTACTGGGGCTTGGCAGCGAAGGTGGGATTACCGCCGGTGTGTATGACGACATCACGGTCGAAATCGGCGGCAGCAAGGTGAAAATCCCCTTCGTACCATTGTTGTTTCAGGCGATCGAGAAGATCTCCGACGTGGAAGTGCTTTCGCAGCCGAGTTTGACGGTAGTGGACAATGAAGAGGCCTCGTTTGTGGTCGGCCAGGAAGTGCCGTTCATCAGCAGCACCTCGCGCGGCCTGGCGGGAAGTGGCCAGAATGATGGCAATTTGAATTCGAATTTCGGATATACCCGTGTCGAACGCGAAGACGTTGGCGTCAAGTTGAAGACGGTGCCGCAGATCAGCGAAGGCGATAACGTGTTGCTGGAAATCGAGATAGAAGTGTCCGACACGAACGCGACGCAGATTGGGACCGATAACGTGTTGCTGGAAATCGAGATAGAAGTGTCCGACACGAACGCGACGCAGATTGGGACGGTCGATATTCTGGGCCCGACGATCAACAAATCGTTGGTTACGAATAAAATATTGGTAAAAGATGGTTCAACGGCGGTGATTGCGGGACTGATCCGGGACACGGCCACCCGCAAGAACACGCAGCCGCCAATTCTGGGCGATGTGCCCGGATTAGGCTGGCTGTTCAAGTCGAAGTCGAACCGGCGCGAAAAACGGAACATGGTCGTATTGGTCACGCCGCATATTGTGAAGGAAAACGTGGATTTGGAGCGCGTCACCCAGTACAAGCTGGAAGAGTACCACGATTCAAACATGGAAGAGATGTTAGAAGTGGGGTTCTTCAAAAAGATTCAGCGCAAGAAGGAAATGCGGCGCGATTATCGTCCCACGTTTGACCGGACCGAGGCGCTGACCGGGCGGCGGGTGGATGACGAGCAGGATTTCAGCCGTGGAGATCTGAAGAGGTAGCATGGCAACCGGGCAGGATTTTCAGTTATGCGAGATACTCATCCGCCGGGGATCGGTCCATCTCGAGCAGATCAACGAAGCGCTGGAACTGCAAAAAATCCGGCCCAAGCGCGTGGGGGAGATCCTGCTGGACTTGGGCTACGTTGAGGAAGAGCAGATCCTTGAGGCGCTGGGTGAGCAGTTCAATATTCCGTTCGAAGCGAAGCTGCAAGACCAAATTGACCCGGCGCTCACGACCAAGGTACCGATTAGTTTTATCCGCGAATACCAGATGGTCCCGTACCGGAAGAACGGCACCGCGTACTACGTGGCGGTGCACGATCCGGTCAATCTCCTGCCGCTGGATGATCTGCGGCTCTTGCTGGGCGGGCCGGTGACGCCGGTGCTCTGCAAGAAGGAAGACATCCAGCGGATCATCGATACGTATTTCGAGCAGCAGGGGGCCAATGCGGCCGACATGATCGGCAGCATCACCATGGGTGACGACAAAGAGACGGACATTACCTCGCTCGACGGCAATGAGTCCGAGCGCGATCTGCTGGATCTGGCGAATGAAGCGCCGATCATCAAGTTGATCAACCTGGTGATTACGGGAGCAGTGAAGGAGCGGGCGTCGGACATCCACATCGAACCGTTCGAGCGCGAGGTGCGCGTGCGGTACCGCATTGACGGCGTCCTCTACAAGAAGTTCACGGTGCCGAAGTCGCAGCAGGCGGCGGTAATCTCGCGCGTGAAGATCATGGCCAACCTCAACATCGCCGAGCACCGGTTGCCGCAGGACGGGCGCATCAAGATCCGGCTGAGCGGCAAAGAGATCGACATCCGCGTTTCGATCATTCCGATTGCGCACGGCGAGCGCGTGGTGATGCGTATCCTCGAGAAGGGCAGCTTTCTGTTCAGCCTTGAACAACTGGGCATGGACGTCCGCGACCACTCGCTGATGGACAAGCTGATCCAGAGTTCGCATGGCATCATCCTGGTCACGGGGCCGACGGGCTCGGGGAAATCGACAACGTTGTACGCGGCGCTCCAGCGTGTGAATTCGCCCGACAAGAACATTGTCACGGTCGAGGACCCGATCGAATACCAGATTGCGGGCATTGGCCAAATCCAGGTGCGCCCCAAGATCGGCCTGACATTTGCCGCGGGCCTGCGCAGCATTCTGCGCCAGGACCCGGACATCATTCTCGTCGGTGAAATTCGCGATATGGAAACGGCCGAGATGGCCGTTCAGGCATCGCTCACCGGCCACCTGGTGTTCTCGACCCTGCATACGAACGACAGCGCGGGCGCGATCACGCGTCTGGTGAACATGGGCATCGAGCCGTTTCTGGTGACTTCTTCGACCATAGCGATCCAGGCGCAACGCCTGGTGCGGCGCCTCTGCGATC
>JACPGD010000193.1 GCA_016182645.1 Candidatus Hydrogenedentota bacterium
GCTGGTTCCACAACGCCAGCGCAATGGCCGCGCACGTTTCGTTGTAAGCCTCTTTGTTGGGCAGTTCATACGCCGCGCCATATGCTTCGCCCTCGCGCCGCGCGCCCACCCCGCCTGTAATCGACAGTTTCGTCGACACCACGTCCTGCCACAGCCGGTTCGCCGTCTCCACGTAGCCGGCATCGCCTGTGAGCGCCGCGACATCCGTCATGCCGGCAAAAAGGTAGCCCGCGCGCACCGCATGCCCCACAACTTTCTCTTGCTGCAATACCGGCTCGTGGTCCTGGAGGTTCGGGCCGTACAACTTAGCCCGCTTCGCGCTCCCGCGCGCATCCACAAAAAACTTCGCCTGCCGCAGATACTTCTCATCGCCGGTCACGCGATAAAGCTTCACCAGGCCCATCTCGATCTCTTCGTGTCCCGGCACGTCGATCCGTTTGTCCGGCCCGAACACGCTGCACACCAGATCGGCACTTTTCAACGCCACGTCGAGCAGCGATCGCTTTCCTGTCGCCTGGTAATGCGCCACCGCCGCCTCATAGAGATGCCCGAGGTTATACAGTTCGTGGTTGTACTCGAGGTGCGCCCAGCGCCCATCACGCAGGTTCTCGTCCTTCGCGATTTTCTCCTGGTTATTGGCATTGGACGTACGATACGTGTAGAGATAGCCGTCGTCTTCCTGCGCCGCGGCTATCTTGGCGATCACATCGTCGAGATACCGCTCCAATTCCGCGTCCGGATGCAGGCTCAGCGAATACGACGCCCCCTCGATTACTTTGTACACGTCCGAATCATCAAAGAAGATGCCTTTGAATTCGCCCGGCTCCAGCCTGCCCGCCACGGCGAAGTTCTTGATCCGGCCCGTCTCTTCACACTTCTTGAAGTCAAACGGAATCGTCACCGTCCTATTCGTTTCGAGACGCGGCGCCCAAAACCCTTGATCAACACGCACCGCGGTGAACGGCACCGGCTTCACCGGATAGTCCGGCGCGGCGGCCAACATTCCCATAGACACGGCAATCATGAACAGTCCTGGCATGGCGTGCGCTCCGCATTTGGCCGCCCCTGCGGCGGCTTGTACCCCCGGTCCATCTCGCGTAATCTTAACCAAATCAAGGGTGGTACCCTCAAGCCCAAAGCTTGAGGGGGAAAAAACTCGTGTCAGCCTGGAATGGGGAACAACATGCCTCAAACTCGCCGATCCTTCCTGCGATCGGGCTTTGCCGCCGGTGCCGTCTGTGCGGGGGCCGTTGCCGCCGACTCTTCCGGCCCGAGCGCAACCAGCAAGCCAAATCCGGGTAAACGCCCAGTCATTGACGTTACTGATCTCTACCATCCGCACCAGGACCGGGGAGACAACTTTGATCTTATTACCGCCTACGCCTTGCCACAAGTGGATCTGCGCGCGGTCATTTTCGATGTCAGAAGACACCATGACCGGCGCGCCGCGCTACCAGCAGCGCGGCATCGAACTGATGTTGGATACACTGCGCCGCGCGCAAGCGCCGGTGGACATCGTCTCCTTCGGTTCGGCCCGGCCCGTGGCCGTCGCGTACAACCGCGCGCCCGATCTGCTGCGCGAGCGCGTCCGCCGCGTGCATCTGTGCGCCGGCGCGGCCCCCGCGGGATATCTCGAGTGGAACGTCCAACTCGATGTCCACGCTTTCGTCCGGCTGCTTCGCGCCGACCTTCCTCTCGCCGTATACCCGTGCGCCACCGACAAAGGCGCCTTCGACCTCGGGCCCCACAACACCTACTGGTCCCTGCCCAATCTCGCCTTCGTCCGCGACATGGCCCCGCCACTGCAACGCTACATCGAGTACGCGTTTCTCCGTTCCAACCGCCACGATTTCCTGACCGTGCTCGATTCGCCCGATCCCTTGGGCGATATGACGCCACACTACGCCGGCACGCACCACCTCTGGGAAACGGCGGTCTGGACACAGGTCGCGGGGCTGCGTGTGGCCCACGTAGCAGCGGCGTCCCCGCCGCTTACCGGAGAACGCGGCGAGGACGCCGCGTCTACGAAGGGCTGGCGTATACTGCCGAAGATGGGGGCGCCGGACGGCGCCCCAACAGTCGAGGAGCAACTCCTGCCCTGCCGGTTTGAAGTCAGACCGGACGGCCAGTTTCGATGGGAAGGCCTCGCGGATTCCCAGCACGCCGTCTATTCCCGCGCCAACCCCACCCACTATGAACAGGCCCTGCGCGAAGCGCTGCCCCCGTGGTACCGCGGGTTCTCAGGACTGCTGGCAACAGGCTGACAGGCCATTTTTCAGCATCTTGACACAGGGGGTGAACTGTGCTTAAATAAAGCTGAAAATGCTTTCAGGTATGCAATCTGGGGAGTAAGAAGCAATTATGGCCAGGGACTTGACCAAGCGGCAGCGGGCGATACTGGAATACCTCATTGCGTGCATCCGCGACCATGGCCTGCCGCCGACCATTGCGGAAATCGGCGCGCGATTCAAGATCTCGTCCACCAACGGCGTGAACGACCACCTGCTCGCCCTCGAGAAAAAGGGCTTCATTGAACGCAGTTCGAAAGCCCGGGGGATTCGCATCACCCCCAAAGCCGCCATCGGCCTCTACCAGCGCGAACGCCCGGTCACCCTGCCCCTCGTCGGCCGGGTCGCCGCCGGCTATCCCCTCCTCGCCGAACAAAACATCGAGTCACAAGTACACGTCGGCCCCAGGCTTGCCCGCCCAAACTCCTATTGCCTGCGCGTCGCCGGCGACAGCATGATCGAAGCAGGCATCCTCGAGGGCGACGTCGTCATCGTCGATGCCGGACGGCGCCCCAAGAAAGGCGACGTCGTCGTCGCCCTCGTCGAGGACGAAGCGACCGTGAAATACTTTCATCCCGATGGCCCAGAGGTGGAACTGCGCCCCGCCAACAGTACCATGGCGCCCATGCGCTACCCCGCCGGCTCCGTCCTGGTGCAGGGCGTCGTCGTGGGGTTGCAGCGGGTATTCAATTAGTTCTTGTCGCGGAAATGTGATTTCGGTGGGTTTACATCCACGCTATTCAAGTTTGACCGCTCCGCGGGCCATTCGACAAGCTTAAATTCCTTGTCGCTAACGGCCTCTCAAGGACCTAGCGGCGGAAGTGTTCCCATTCTTCTTCGTTCTCAAAAATCCAGCGGTAGTATTCACCATGTTGGAGGGCGGAGGCGGCGTCTTCGTCGACGATGACGGTGCAGCGCGGGTGGAGTTGAAGGGCGGAAGCGGAGATCATGGACGTGATAGGACCCTCGACGGCCTTGGCGACGATCGCGGCCTTTTCCTTGCCCGTGACGAGCATGAGGCAACGCTTGCATTCGAGAATGGTGCCCACTCCCATGGTAATGGCGCGCTTGGGCATCTTGGCGGGGTCGTCGAAGAGGCGTGAGTTTTCCGCGACCGTTTCGGGGGTCAACGCCTTGCAGCGGGTGCGGGACTGCATGGCGCTCAGCGGCTCGTTGAAGCCGATGTGGCCGACGCGGCCAATGCCGAGCAACTGCAAGTCGATGCCGCCGAAATCGCGGATGCGCTCTTCATAGAGCCGGCATTCCGCGTCGAGATCCGGGGCGAGTCCATTGGGCAGGAAGGTGTTGCGCCGGTCGATGTTGATCCGGTTGAAGAGGTGCCGGTTCATGTAGCTGCGATACGAATTTGGGTCCTCCGGGGGAAGGCCAATGTATTCGTCCAGATTAAACGTGACGGCGAGCGAAAAATCGAGGCGCTCCTGGTGGTGCTTCTCGGCGAGGATGGAGTAGAGCCGTTCCATCGTGCGGCCCGTGGCCAGGCCGAGGGCCAAATGCGGCTTTACCTCGAGCGCCCTGGCGATGAGGGCGGCGGTCAATTGCGAGGCGGCCTCCGCGTCTTTCTGAATGATCACTTCCATGTTTCATCGTACTCCGGGTCGCGCCGTTGAGAGGCCACGAGGATAGCGAATCGGCGCTTGTGTTACAATGCGCGCGTAACAAGGAGGGGAACCACCGTGGCGCCGGAAGCGGAAATCAATCCTCATTTTGACATCGGGAACAGGGCCTTGCTGGTGTTCATGGGCCAGCGGTTTCTGGTGACTATTCTGTCCAGCGACGCGGAGAAGATCCGCATTTCGTTTCCCGTGAGCGATTTTCCGATCGAAGGCATGTACGTGACCCTGGAATTCCATGATGAGACCGGGTTCGCCTCCTACGAAACGGAGGTCGTGGAGGCCGCGCGCCAGCCGGGCGATGGATTGGCGCTGAAACGCCCGCCGGCCATGACCCGCACGCATCACCGGACCAGTTGGCGCATTCCCGCGGATTTCTCCGTCGAAATGAAGGACCACGTCCACCCGCGGCGCACAGAGGCGCCGGTCATCAACCTGAGCGCGGGCGGGTTGTTGGTACGTTCCGCCGTGGCATTCGATGCCGGTGACAACATGGACCTCTACTTCCGCCTGCCGGGGGACGAGCAGCCGCACGCGGCCGTGGGCCAGGTGGTGTACGTCAATGCGGCGCCCCTTCCGAAAGACAAGGCCTACCAGGTGGGCATCAAGTTTGTCGGCGCCGATCCAGTGGTGTCGCGGAGCGTTTCGCAGTACATCTGGCGGCGCCTGCGCGAACTCCACCCGCACGAATTGCAAATTAAGAACGAGGAATCATGAATTAGGAATGGAGCAGGGGAGGGGATTATTCGAAGGAGAGGTCCTGCCAGCGGACATAGCCGAGCAGGTTGGGGGTCAGGCCTTGCAGGTGGGGGTTCTTCAGGAATTTCTGTGTCTGAAAGAAGACAGGCGTAATGGGCGCTTCTTCGAGCAGGAGGGCCTCCGCCTGTTGTAGAAACTCGAAGCGCTTTTGTTCATTGGCTTCGTGGTAGGCAGCATTAATGAGGCGGTCGAACTCGGGCGAGGCCCAGCCGGTGCGGTTGTTGCCCTCGCCGGTGAGGAAGCACTCGAGGAAATTGACGGGGTCCATGACATCGCCGAGCCAGGTCGAGCGCGCGATGCTGTAGTTGAGCGCGCTCATCGAGTCGAGGTAGACCTTGTAGTCCTGGTTCTGCAGTTGGACCTCGGCGCCGAGTGTTTCCCGCCACATGCGTTGAAGCGTCTGGGCGATCAACTTGTCCGCCTCGGCGGTGTTGTAGAGGATTTCAAGCGCGGGCAGGCCCTTTCCCTCCGCGTACCCGGCTTCGGCCAGCAAGGCGCGCGCTTTTTCCACGTTGCTCTCCACCCTGGCGCGGCAGGTGTAACCCGCCGTATCCGGCGGGGTCAGAAAATACGCCGCTTGTTCGCCCCCCTTGAGCACGTTGCGCACCAGTTCTTCGCGGTCAATGGCCAGGCCAAAAGCCTTGCGCACGCGCACATCATTGAAGGGCGGGCGCGTCACGTTGAAGCGGTAGAAGTAGGTTTGAAGGTACGGCGCGATCATCAGCACTTCCGGTTCGTCGCGTTGATAAACCTCGATGCGGTGGATGGGCACGGAATAGGTGAGTTGCAGGCGCCCGGAACGGAAGCTGCGTTCCTCCGTTTGTTCGTTGCTCATCGGGTAGAGATTCAGCGCGGACAACTTTACGCCGCCGGCGCCCCAATAGAATTCGTTGGGGACCAACTTGAGGACTTCATCCGGGGTCCATTCCAGTAGTTTGAAGGGGCCGTTGCCGACATGGTTGCCGGCCAGGGTCCAGCCCGTGCCGCGCTGATCGATTCGCCCAAACTTCTCGATGGTCTTCCGGTGCACGGGAAACCACGCATAATGGATCTGCATGCTCAGAAAGTAGGGGGTGGGCCGGTCGAGATCCACCTGGAGCGTGAAGTCGTCCAGCGCCTGGACGCCCACTTGGCCGAAGTCGGTCAGTTGGCCGTCGTTGAAAGCCTTCCCGTTTTTCAGGCAGTGGAGGAGATAGGAATACTCGGAGGCCAGCCCCGGCGAGAGGATGCGCTGCCACGAGTAGACGAAATCCCCCGCGGTCACCGGATCTCCATTGGACCAGCGGGACTCGGGGCGCAGCTTAAACGTATAGGCCAGGCCATCGCCAGACACCTGCCAGCTTTCCGCCGCCGCCGGGACGGGCTTCATGGTCTTTGGGTCCAGGCTTACCAGACCCTCGAACAGCGCGACCATCGCACGGTGCTCGGCGATCCCCGTGACGATGTGGGGGTCCAGGTCTTGCACCTCAGAACGGTTGCCGGCGTGGAGAATGTTGTCCGCGGGGAGGCCGGTGTTCGGGGTGCCGCATCCGCCGAGGAAGACGGCGAAGAGCGGCGCCACAAGAAGGCACCGGCAGGCACGGACAACCACGGGCAACCACAGACAAACTCCGGTGGATGCGGCAGCAGACGCGCTACGGTTGTGGTTGTTCAAGATAGATGTCCTTCCAGCGGATGTAGCCGAGCGGGTTCGGGACGTAGCCTTTGACTTCCGGCGCGATGAGATACTTGCGCGTGTAGAAGTACATCGGAATCAGGGGCATTTCCTCGAGAAGCAGTGCTTCGGCCTGCTGGAGGAAGCGCATGCGCTCGGCCGGGCTGGCCGTGGCGTTGGATTGCGCAATGAGCTGGTCGAATGCCTCGGATTTCCAGCCGGTGCGGTTGTTGCCGCTGTTGGACAGCATAGTCTCTAGGAAGTTGAGCGGGTCGACGAAATCGCTGATCCAGCCCGAGCGGGCCACGTCGTAATTCAGACTGTTCAGGTTGTCGAGGTAGACCTTCCAGTCCTGATTCAACAATTGGACATTGATGCCAAGCTGCTCCTTCCACATGCGCTGGACCGTCTCCGCAATGGTCTTGTGTGACTCCATCGTATTGTAGAGGATTTCAAGGGCGGGGAAGCCCTGGCCTTGCGGGTAACCGGCCTCCGCCAACAGTTGCCGGGCTTTTTCCGGGTCGTATTCCACCGTAGAGGTGCTCGTATAGCCTTTGATTTCGGGTGGTACAAAGTGGAACGCCGGCGCTTCCCCGGCCTGGAGAACATTTCTGGTGAGTTCCTCGCGATCCAACGCGAGCGACAGCGCCCGACGCACCCGCACATCGTTCAGTCCAGGTCTTGTTACGTTGAGGCGGTAATAATAGGTGCCCAAATAGGGGTGAACAGTAATCAATTCGGGGTGTTCCACCTGGTAGACCTTTACCTGGTGCAGCGGCACTTCCTGCGTCCACTGCAGTTTGCCCGAGCGAAATGAGCGCTCTTCGGTCTGCAAGTCTTGAATGGGGTAGAACTCGATCCCCTCCAGGTGCACCTGTTGCGTGTCCCAATAGTTAGGATTCTTCCGCACGCGAATGAATTCGTTCGGGCGCCACTCCTCCAGCAGGAAGGGTCCATTGCCCACGTGGTTGCCCGCCCGTGTCCAACGATTTCCACGCTCTTCCGCGCTGCCGAATTTCTCAATCGTGGCGCGATGGACGGGGTACCACGCTTGGTGGTTGTGCACGGAAAGAAAGAAGGAAGCGGGATGCGCCAGCGTTACTTCGAGCGTGTGGTCATCCAGGGCCTTCACGCCCACTTGGCTGGAATCGGTCAATTGCCCTTTGTTGTATTCTTCACCGTTCTTCAGGAGGTAAAGGAACGTAGCGTATTCCGCACCCAGCGCCGGTGTAAGCATGCGCTGCCAACTGTAGACGAAATCTCCGGCCGTCAATGGTTCGCCATTGGACCATTTGGCATTCTCACGTATCTTGAAGGCATAAACCAGCCCGTCCTCCGAGATGGTCCACGATTCCGCCGCGCCGGGGACGGGCTCCATGCTCGCCATGTCAATGTCGGTCAAACCCTCGAACAAGGCACTGAGCACGCGATGTTCCGGCACGCCAGTGGTAACATGCGGATCAAGGTCCTGCACTTCCGCCCCGATATTGACGCGCAAGACAGAGGCCGAGGGTTCCCCGCCCTCCTCGTTGCCGCACCCCGCCAAGGCCAGGCTTATGGCGGCGAGCATCCAAGACCGACACTTCATATGCTTTGCTCCTCCTTTTTTACGGCGGTACCTTCTATTATAAGCATTCACAGTGCGACTCCTGCATTCCTCTCCCCTCGTTACTCCCAATTCCTCATTCTGGATTCCAAATTGCTATACTCGATGGCCTTGCGGGAGGAGAGTATGAAGCTGACGCAACGACAGGAGTCGCTGATCACGCGGTATCTGCGGGATGTAGCGATCCAGCTTGACCAGGACCTGCCTGAGACCGAGCGGGAACAGGGCCTGGGCCAGGTCCAGAAGCGCATAGACCGGGAGCTGCGGTCGCTGGACAAGCCGGCGGTGGAGGACGCGGATGTCGAGGCGGTGCTTGAGCGTTTGGGGACGCCAGCGCGCCAGGCCTCGATCTTGTCGCCGCGGCGAGACCCACGGCGCGTGCTGATGCTGGGGCGCGACAACGTGATCTGGCTGGGGGTCTGCTCGGGCGTGGCGGCACGCACGGACCTGGACCCCTGGATTGTCCGGGCCTTTGCGGTGGTGTTGGGGCTTCCAGTGTTCACCGCGCCGGTCGTCGTGACGGTGTACATCGCGCTCTATTTGTACATGCGGCGGAACTCGGGCCGGCTGGCGCCGCTGGACACGTTGCGCATCGTGGGGCGCGGCGCGGGCACGTTTCTTATCGCGCTGGCGCTGCATGCCGGGTGTGGATACCTGTTGCGCCTGGTGGATTTTCTTTATGGGTACTACCTGAAGCGCGAACTGCCGAACGTGGGGGAATGGGGGTGGCTTCAGGCGAACCGCGACGAGTATTTCTTCTATGCCTTCATGGTGAGTGTGCCGCTGGCGGTGCTGAGTGCGCTGCCGTTGGCGGGGGGCTGGGATTACACGTTGAAGCGTCTGTCGCAAGCCGTGCTGGCGGTCTACGGAATCGTACTATCTTTCGGCCTTGCCTCATTCGCCGTGGGCATCATTCTGGAATTTGTGCAACAGTTTTCGGACTGAAACTCATCTCTTGGCCCGTTTGTCCACTGCGTCCATCATGTCCAACAAGTCCATCAATCCTTCAATGCCGCGGGCGCCACTGCTTCTTCGGGCTGGCTGAGTACGACGAGCGTTCTCGGCGGTACCCGTAGCGTGCGGGACACGGTGGGGGCGTCCATCGTGGCGCGGTTGATGTCGCGAGGACTCGCAGCGGAAGTATCCACGCGAACGTGCCAGGCGCCTGGAGGAAGCTGAAAATGGACGCGCTTCTCCGCCGGATTAAACAGCATATAGAGGCGGATCCCGTTATTTTCGCTGGGGCGGATGCGGCAGGCGAGTGGAAGTTTCGGCGCGTGCCAGTCCATCTCGCCTCCGGACTCATCAAACCAGTCCAGGTCGCCCTCGGCTTCTTTGCCTTTCTTCGCCTTGCCCTGGAAATAGCGGGCGCGTTGAAAAACGGAGTTTTCGCCGCGGAAAGCGATCATTTCGCGGCAGAAACGGAACAACTCGCAGTTCTTCTCGAGCAGCCGCCAGTCATACCAGGAGATCTCGTTGTCCTGACAATAGGCGTTGTTGTTGCCTTGCTGCGTCCGCCCGAATTCGTCTCCCCCCATGATCATCGGCACGCCCAGCGAGAGGAACAGCGTCCCCAAAAAGTTTTTCTGCATGCGGAGCCGCAACTCATTGACCGCGGGGTCATCGGTCTCGCCTTCGACTCCACAGTTGAGGCTGTAGTTCTCGTCAGCGCCGTCGCGGTTGCCCTCGCCGTTGGCCTCGTTATGTTTGCGCTTGAAGGAGACCAGGTCACGCAGTGTGAACCCGTCATGGCATGTGATGAAGTTAATAGTATGTTCGGTCGAACGGCCGTCATTTTGGTAGAGGTCGGCACTGCCGGTCAAGCGCGAGGCAAACTGGCCGCGGAGTCCGGGATCGCCCCGCCAATAGCGGCGCACGTCGTCGCGATAGCGCCCATTCCATTCGGCCCAGCGGTTGTCGCCGAAAGAGCCGACGAGATAGGCCCCGCCGGCATCCCAGGCTTCCGCGATCAGCTTGGTGTCGCGCAATACGGCATCCTCGGCGATACGCTCGATGAGCGGGGCATCTTCCTCAATCTCGCCGCGCACGTTGCGCCCGAGAATCGCGGCGAGATCGAAACGGAACCCATCGATGTGCATCACGGCCACCCAGTAGCGCAGGCAGTCGAGGATCAGGTCGCGCATGAGCGGGTGATTGCAGTTTAGCGTGTTGCCGCAACCGGAGTAGTTGAGATACTCGCCGTCCTCATCCAGGTGATAGTAGATCTTGTTGTCAATGCCGCGGAAACTGAGCGTGGGACCGAGTTCGTTCCCCTCCGACGTGTGGTTGAAAACCACGTCCAGGATGACTTCGATACCGGCCGCGTGCAGGGCATGGACCATGCGGCGGAATTCCGTCAGATGCTGAAAGTCGGCCGGGTGCGCGGCATAGGTCCAGGTGGGGGCAAAAAATCCCACATTACTATAGCCCCAGTAATTACGGAGTTCGGCCTCGGTCGTCAAGCTGCAACGGCCCAGGAGCGACTCGCCGAACTCCTGAATCGGCAATAATTCAACGGCGGTGACGCCAAGCTCCTTCAAATATGGAATTTTTTCGATCAGACCTTCATAGGTGCCAGGCGCCGCGACGGCGGAAGAGGGATGGATGGTCAGGCCGCGCACGTGCGTCTCGTAGATGACGGTTTCCTGCATGGGGCGGTGGGGGCGCACGTCGTTGGCCCAATCCACTTCGTCGCGCACCGCGATGCATTTCATCGTGCCCGCATGAATGTCTCCCGCGAATGCTTTGGCATAGGGATCGAGCAGGTAGACATTGGGGTTGTAACGATGGCCGGCTTTGGGGTCGAACGGGCCGTCCATGCGATACATGAAATAGGCGCCTTCGCGCAGGTGATGCACCACGATGGACCAGACGTCGCCGGTGCGGTGGTGCATGGCGTCAAACTCGTATTCCCAGACGGGGAGTTTATCTTCGACATGCTCGAACAGGTCCAGCCAGACGCGGGTGGCGTGGCGGCTGAAAATCGAGAAGCGGACGCTGCTGTTCGCCACGAAGGGACCCATGGGATAGGGCCGTCCGGGCGTCACGGTCAGTTTGTCTACATCAATGCTTGGCATGAATCTCTTGTTGTCCCCCGAATTGTATGAGGATTACTTGTTGCACAGCGCGACATTCTGGCGATCAGAATACCCGCCGCGCAACCCCCGGGTGCTGCTGTTTGCTGTTCGTCCCTGTTGTCCCGCTGACCTATCGCTCCTCCTCTTCTTCCTCGCCCTCTTCGCCTTTCCAGGCGTCCGGGTCTTCGGCGACATCATCCCAGGAGAGCACGGCAGGGGCCTCGGCCGCCTCGGCGCGTTCGCGGGCTTCCTGCGCTTCCAGGCGGGCCATGCCCCGTTTGAATTGCCCGCGGCGCTTCCAATAGACGATGAGGAACAGGACGGCGGCGGGCGTGAAAAGCGAGCCGGAAACCAGGCTGCCGATAAGCGCCAGACCCCAGAGCGAGCGGCTGTAGGCGTCCCAGAAATCGAGGGGGGACATGCCGGCATAGGTGCGCAGGGCGTCGCCAAAACTCATTTCCCTGGTCGCCAGGACGATGCGCCACAACGCGTCCTCGCCCACGCGGTCGCGGAGGAATTCCGTCATCGAAAGAGACTGGGCGTAGACGTCGGAGAATTCCTCCGGGCCGCTCGGCGCGTTGAAGGCGCGGCCAAGGTCCTTGTATTCGATGATCCGGCGGGTGAGGAACATGCGGCCGACGGTGAGGGAGGCCTGCCAGCGCAGTTCGTTAGCAAGCATCATGGCGAGACCCTCGTTGAGCCACTGCGGGAGTCGGCCAATGCCGGCGTTACGGTAGAGGAGCACGTGGACCAGTTCGTGGCGGAGTGTGCCCGCGTAATCTTCGCCCGGCAGCCGCAATTGGGGACCTTTCACGATGATCATGCCGCGCCAGGAGCGCGCGACACCGGAGACGTAGACGTTGCGGCCGGGAGTAAGTTCCCGGAACTCGTCCATAGTGTGGGCAATATGGACGTCCACAGGCGCGTCGCCGAGGGGAAGCCTCGGGGCAAATTCGGCCGCGGCCTCCTGGAGCACGTCCAGGCTCCATTGGGCCACGTCTTCATCGCCCTCCCGGTAGTGCACTCGGAAGGCGCCCCCCTCGAGCTCGGCGGCAGGCGCGGCGGCCGTCGCCATCAAGAGCAGGCAAACAGGCAAGAGTTTCAACATGCTCGCCATTGTATCGCAATAGCCGCGCCCAGTAGTTGCGCGCCCAGCAGTCGCGGGCTCGCCGAGCACGCGACTAGACCCTGCGCGCGATGCCTTCGACACGTGGCTCGGAGGCCACACAGTGCCGCGCTCGGCGAGCGCGGCACTACTGGGGACGCTATTGCGGCGCGGCGAGGAATCCGTGGTAACGCGCGAGCCAGTACGGCAGCAAGTACGCCGCGCCGTCATCTTCGTCGCGGCCGTCACCGCCGCCGTCCGGGATGTACAGGTTCGAGTTCCACTTCGCAAAGCAGCGTTCGTCCGCGGTCAGCACGTCCATCAACTGCTTTTTCCCAAAGCGATCGACGTGCGGGTCAAACATCACGTCCGCGCGGTGACTGTTGTCCTGCTTCCATTGCCGCCGGTCTGTCGGGATCTCGCGCAGGTTCTCGATCGCGTCCTCGATGTTCACGTAGTCCGGGTCGATGGTCGCCGCAACCAGGAAGAAGAAGCTCGATTTGTCGCGCGCGAGCGTGCGGTAGTGGCGGCGGACGGCCTTCTGCATCGCGAGGCGGACGTTGGGGTCTTTTTCGAGTTGGAGCCAGGGATACCACGCCACAAAGCCGAGTTGGTTGTCGCTGTGGTTGTTTTCGTCGGGGAACACCTTCTTTTCGAGCAAGACATTGTCGAGATAGCCGTGCTCGACGATCAGTGTATCGAAATGCTCCTTGAACTTGGCGTCGCCCGTGATGTGGTACGCGACCTTGAGGAACGAGAGCATCTGCAGGCTGTTCAGGCCCGTTTCGAGGTAATGCTCCGGCGCGTCGTTAAGCAATTCGGGATTCCACAGCCCCCAGCGCGTGCGCTCGCCGTCCCAGTCGATCAACTGGTAGTTGTGATCGACAATATAGTTGGTCAGATCGCGCGTCTGCTTGATTATCAGCTCGCGTTCTTCGGGAATGTAGCGCGCGATGTGTTCCCAGTAGGTGAAGAGCGCCAGTCCAGTACATGGTGCCGTCAGGCGTGGGCCGCCACTGCGGGCCTTTCGTCTTGCCCTCTTCGGCGGGCAGCACACTGCGCGCCACGAGGCCGGGTGTGCCGCTGGCGTTTTGCAGCAGGATCACGCCGTGCATGCTCTCTTTGGCGGAATCGCGGTAAGCAAGATTGCCGGTCGTCGCATAGGCCAGCGACATCGCCGCCACGTGGTAGGCCGTCCACAGACCATCGTTGTCGTTATCGCCGATGGTGTGCGAGGTTGGATTGTCGGCATTGTCGAGCAGGCAATCCGCAACCAAGCCCAAGCGGCGATGACGCTCGTTGACCAGCCGCTCGATGGTTTCCGCTTTCTCGAAAAGCGTTGTCTTCTTTTCTTCCAGTGCGGAGAGTCCACCGTCAGTGAGGATGTAGGCGGTCTTGCCATCGGGCGTGACGGCAATGTCCACGACGTTGTCACCCAGGAGATAGCGCGGTCCCTGCCGATAGAACCACTGCCGGCCTTCTTCATAGGGCCGGTAGTGGATGACGCCTTTTATTGTGCCAATCCACAGGCGGTCCTGCGCGTCGAAGGCGAGCGTGGTAACGTCTTCGTAGGGTAAGCCTTCTTTCCCGCGAATCTGTCGCCACATGCCTTGCGGATCGCGAACGCTAAGCCCCAGCGGCGTTCCGACCCACAGATTCTCTTTGGAGTCTACAGCCAGCGCGGTGATTCTCGTGCTAAGGGGGCCATTGACACCATAGTCTGGGTGCCGCTCCTCGTCCCGGTAAAGCCCGTCCGGTCTTGCAGACCATTTCACGCCTTGGATCTTGACTGCGACAGGCTTTTCCCGTTCAGGAAATGCCTTACCCTCCAACCGCACCTGCTCTACAAATAGCGTGTCAGCCATCGGAAATGCGTTAACCGGATAGCGGTGCGTGGCGCGCGGGTCGTCGCCGTCGTCGAGGGGCGGGACGACGTTACGGAGTTTGTAGGTGCCTTGGACAAGATCGTCGGGCGGGTCAGGGATGGCCCGTTGCGGGCCGATCTTGTCGCAGGGGATGGGCGTGAAATCTACTTCTTGAAAGGCTGGCGAGTCGTCACGCAGACGGTAGTTCTTGTTCGCGGGATCTACGAATAGTGGATCGACATCCACGAGGTTGCTCTCGATGGCGAGATAAGGTGTCTCAGGAGTGAGGCCGTCGTAGAGTTCAAGAAACTTGCTGTTGACGGAGATATTGCGGCGGACGATGTTGCCTTTGGCGCTGACGGGGTCATCCTGCAGGAGCATGGCGAGTTGCGGATAGCGCTCGCCATAGGGCGGCTCGGTCCCATTGACGTCTTTGAGTCGATCAAACAGCGTCGTGGTGGTGCCGTCGAAATAGCCCTTGGCCCAGCCCTTGCCGCGCTCGTCGATGTGGACGGCCGCACCGCAGTCAATGAAGATGTTGTTCTCGACGATGTTGTCGCGGCCGCCGCCGTTGAGCACGCCGCGGCGCGCGCCCTGCAGGATGTTGCCGTAAACGAGCGTGCCGCTGGTCCAGTCGTCGAGGTAGACGGCCTGCACGTCGCCGTGGCCCATCTCGTGCATGAAGTTGTAGCGCACGATATTGCCGCGCTGGGTCCAGTCGCGGCCCATGTAGAACGCGCCCGCGTCGTGCGTTTCGAGGCAGACGTGATGAATCTCGTTATATTCGATGCGGTGGTCGTTACCGCCGAGACCGATAGCCATGTGCGGCGAGTTGTAGATCAGGTTGTGCGCGACGATATTGCCGACGCCACCGACGGATACCGCGGGCGTGTAGGTGCGCACGGCGCGGCTGAAGTCGTGGATCTCGTTGTTCGTCGCAAATTGGCCTGCGGCCGTCAGCGTCTTCCGATCGCCGCCGCTCAGGCCGATCCCGCCGTAGCCCAGGTTGTAGAGCAGGCAGCCGTCGACACCGTTATCTTCGCCGCCGC
>JACPGD010000194.1 GCA_016182645.1 Candidatus Hydrogenedentota bacterium
AATGCCCGCGTTCTCCTTGTACCAGCGCGTGCCCCAGCCGAAATCCCGCTCGTATTTCGAGCGGATGAGGCCCGCGATATGGCGCGGGTGCCAGCCGAGCGCCAGCAGGCCGCGCACCACCTGGGCAATGCCCGCGGGCTGGAGCAAGAGATCGTTGGGACATTCGATGATGCGCTGGATGCACGGGGGCAGCAGGTGCAGCGGGAAGAGGTCGTAGGTTTCGTTCCAGTGCGCCGGCGCATCGTGTTCCTGTTCGTAGAAGTGGTTGTGAAAGCGCGCCAAGTCACTGCTGCCGTACGCATCTATCAGGCGCAGCATCGGCTCGTTCTGTTCGGGAATTTGCACCGTCACGCGCGCGGCGAGCGCTGCCGCCGCTTCACTGTCGCGCATGACCTCGATCGCCTGCTCGACACTCATCTCGTGCAAGGGAATCAGGAACATCGCCGCCAGGCGGTCTACAAAGCGGTCGCCCAACTCCTCGCGTTGCTGCCAGGGCTTCAGGTACGCGCTGAACGGCAGGCGCAGCGTGCGCAGACTGGCCGGGTCGCCATATTCCGAAATGTCCACCGAGATCATCTCGCGGCCCAGATATCCGGGCCCTACCGCGACGGCCGTCAATTCCACGGGAACCTCGGAAGCCGGGGCCGCTTCTTCCTTGATGAGGTGCGCCAGGTATTCCATCAGCAGGGCCAACCCGGCCCATCCCCGTTGGGTCGCCGTGGCGACCGGTTGTCGCTGCCGTCCTTGCGGCGCCGCGTAGAAACCCGCCAGGAAATCCGGTACGCGGCCAAACGACTCCAGTCTTTGATGCGCGGGCGTTTCCCGGCCAACGCGCCAGACAAAGTGGTGGCCCCTTCCACTGATAAGATGAAGCGGGCGAATCCCGAAGCGCGACAACACCTTTTCTACAGTGCGCTCAACCACCTCCTGGAGCTTGAACACGCGATCAGGCAGCAGGAAAGGCTGAATGGGGTAATCAAAATTTACGTACTCGATGTCGAGGTCGACCAAGAGCGATTCGCGGTCCCAGAGCGACCTGCCGACATCGCGCTGGTGATCAAGACATCGCCACAATTCCCGGGGCGGCAGGGTTTCTGGATCTTCGACGTATTCCTCGGTCTTTGAGGTGATGTAGTAGGCACTGACGTTGTCGAGCGAGTCCCCGCCCAGAAACTCGAGCATGCGCGCACGGACATTGGCGTCGGCGTAATACAGCGCGAGTGACTTGCGCATGTCCATGGCTACACCCCCTCAGCAGGAAAAGAGGAAGGCATCAGCCAAGGATGCTCAGGACAACACGAGAGGCGCCGGTGCAGATACTGAGACCAGGAATTCCCGAGGCATTGTCCATTCATGCGTGCTCACTTTGTTCCTTCTACTGATCTTCCGTGCAACCCCTTCGCCCTGGCCATCGGGATAAACCTCAATTTCCTCTCAGGCGAGTCCTGAGGCAACTTGTTTCTGGTGCGGAAAGGCCCTATCGGAAGGGCGAGCGTACCCGCGAGCCGGTTACCAGCCATGAAGGCTCAATTCATCGCGCCTTTCAACCGGCTCGCGGGTACGCTCGCCCTCCCAACCGACGATTTCCATGACAAGAACTGACTGAGACCGCTGCTTAGGTCTTCGCGGGTGGGCCGAGCGGCAAGAAACAGATTGACAGTTAAATTTCCGGCGTGAAATACTTCCTATCAGCCTGAAATCGAGTATCCTCCCAGCTAGAGGATGAAACTTAGAGGAGTGCTAAGGCCGTGCCGAATTTTGTAAAGCTTTTTCAAGATGAAGTGCGCCGTCTCGCGCGCAAGGAATCCAAGGGAGAACTGGGGCGGCTGCGCAAGGAAAACCTGGAATTGCGCAAGGCGCTTTCCAACCTGAAGAGGAAAACGGCCAGCGTGGAGAAGCAGCTTTCAGCGCTCGCGCGCAGCGCCGGCGCGGCGGCAGGGTCCCTCGCGGAGAGTGAAGAGGAACCGGCGGCCGGCGAGCGCGCCCGCATCAGCGCGAACACCATTCGCACGCTCCGCCAGAAATTGGGACTGACCCAGGCCGAATTCGCCAAGCTGCTGGGAGTGAGCGGCCAAAGCGTCTACCAGTGGGAGCGCCAGGACGGGCGGCTGAAACTTCGCCGGGCCACGCGCCGCGCGGTCGTCGAAGCGAAGGGCATGGGCGTTCGCCAGGCCCGCGCGCGGCTTCAGGAACTCTAGCAGCCCGTCAGGGGCGTCCACGGCGTGGGCGCCCTGGGGTCACAGTCCCTGCTGGAGGGCGTCGGTCATCTTCTTCTGCTCCTCCTCCTCGAGGCTGAGTAGCTTGGACATGACTTCGCCCAAGTCCTCCGGCAGCGCCGTCTCGGCAAATTGCTTGTAGAAGCGGATCAGACAATTGCCGAATTCGACGGCCTGCCGGCCCAGTTCGGCGAGGTCAATGTCCGCCTGGATCGGCGTGGCCTCCAGCAGCTTCCGCAGTTCCTCCGCCGGCGAATACTTGAACCAGCGCTCGGCCACCAGCGCCGGCGCGTCCACTTCATACGCGCGTAAGCTGCCTTCAATCGCGGTCTGTTGTTGGATGAGATAGTCCAGCGCCAGTTTTACTCGTTCCTCCTTTGCGCTGGACCGCAAGCGCCGGTAGTGGGCCGCTAACAGGCGGTGGAATTCCTCCGCGCGGTGGACAAGGTCGATAGTGCGGTCTGAAGTCATCGGCATTCTCCCGTGGCCAAGGCACCACTTCCATTGTACGGAATCCCGCGTTCAATCCTATAACCGAAACAGACAGGCCCAACGCATCTAATTGTGCTTAAGTCCGGAAATGCACGGGCGGCTTCTTCCACACCTCTTGTCAGCGGCTTGGTGCCACACAAGAAACATCTGAATTGATGAAGCGGACCATTTAGCCCCCAGGGGGCGTCCGCGCGTAGCCGGGGGTGGAGCACAGCGGAACCCCCGGAAGGTGGCGCGCCAACCACGAAGCGCCCTGAAGGAACGCTGGCGAGTACCTGGCGGTGAATATCCTTCTTGCGCAAGCGATTGTTCTTGGCCAGACCGAGCACATAGTACGCCCCCGGCTGTCCGTCCGTTTCCTCTTCGCACCAAGACATGAGGGCCTCGCGCGCGAAGCCGGAGTCGGCGCGCAAGATGATGCGCACCTCCGGCCAGCGCGCGCGCATCTGCCGCACCAGTCTGCCCAACACGTCCACCGCACCCGCGCTGGCATCCTGGTTGGCTTCGCGCAACTGGGCCACCAGCAGATGGTCGCCACAACGTTCTAGAACGAGTTATGCAGGATGAATCGGCCTTTGTCAATACCTATGGTGAGATTTCCGGGTTAGTAGTCGCGCGCTCGGCGAGCGCGCGACTGATGGGGCACGCGGACCAGCCGCGAACAAGTGCCGCGCTCGGCGAGCGCGGCACTACGGATGCCACGAAAGTCACCCCTTGGCCTTACAACATTGGCCACTTCCCCTTCTCGGCCAACACCTACCATGTCGCCCAAATGACCCTCAAGCACGACACCGAACTCGCCCAGCACCTCCACCAGGCCAAGGCGGTGCCCCTGACCTGGGAACTACAACATTAGCAGCCAACCGAGAAGGGACGAAATTGTGCGGCGGGCGGGAGGGTTGGGCGGCCTGGACAAATTTGGACAGGGGGAATGTCGCTTAAACGTTACTTCATGTGCGTCAGGGGGCTTGAACCCCAGGGGATGTAGCCGAAAACGACTTGATCACGAGGGGTAGAGGCTATTGGCACAAGCGTTGCTCATGGGACAAGTGTCAGGAAAGACCTCGGCAACAACGTTCTGAAAGGAGACTGGATCGCATGTCCGCCGCCCAGACCGCCCTGCACACCACCTCACTGCTGAAGGCTTGGATTCTCTGCAATTGCTTCGGCTACCACATCGAAACGCGGTGGTGTACGCCGCGCCTGGTGCTCTTTGGAAAGATTATGTATCACACGGAGTGGGTGCTCGCGCCTTCCCGTCAACTGGTGCCCATCCCGGTGGCTGCCTGAATAAACGAGCGATGTGCGCGGCCGCGCCGGGAGGGTGCCGCCGCCGCTCGCCTCCGCCCCTTCGGAAGGACATCCTCTTCGGCTCTCCGATGCCTCACACCGCTGATGTCCTCCACTTTTGATTCACTCCGGACGGCTTGGCAAAATGGCGAGGCCTGTGATACAGTGTGAAAGTTGCGTTTAAGCGGTCCTAATCTCGGGATTTGCGGGGTGCTGCCCGCAGGATGGGGAGTTTGGAGATGGGTGTGCGGATCAATACCAACCTTCCAGCGCTTGAAGCGGGGCGGCAAGCTGGCCGCGCCAACACGCTGCTCGCGAAGTCGCTCGAGAAACTGGCTTCCGCGGCGCGGATTAATCGGGCGGGGGACGACGCCTCGGGACTGGCCATTGCCGAGCGCTTTAGCGCCCAAATCCGCCAGGGCCGGACCGAAATCAACAACCTGCAGAGCGGGGTCAGCGCGGCGCAAACGGCGGACGGCGGGCTGGAGTCGCAGCAGCAGGCCACGCAGCGCTTGCGCGAACTGGCCATTCAGGCGTCGAACGGGACCCTGACCGACGATCAGCGCGCGGCCTTGAACACAGAAGCGCAGCAACTCATCCAGCAGCTTGATGACGTGGCGGAGGGGACGCAGTTCAACGAGCAGAACCTGCTGAAGCAAAACACCAGCATCGATCCCGGCACGGAAGGCACGGTCCAGCTCAATATCAATTCGTCGACGGCGGCCTCGCTGGGTGCGGATACGGTGGACCTCTCGACGGTGGAGGGGGCCGCGCAGGCCGTCGAGACCTTGGACACCGCGCTCAGCCGCATCAGCCAGAACCGCTCGAATGTCGGGGCGCAAATCAACCGGTTCTCCAGCGCAATCGAGCAGCGCGAAGGCTCGATCCTCCATGCGGAGGATTCCCGCTCGCGTATCCGCGACCTGGACGTCGCCCAGGAGAGCATTCTTCAAGCCCAGGCGCAGATCAAGAAGCAGTCCTCCCTCGCTACCCTCCTCCAGGCCAACGTGAACGCGCAGTCGGTGCTGCGGCTCTTCTAGTAACCCGTTGCAAGAGTCCGGAATCCATGCACCGGTAGCGTCCGAGCCTCTGTGCCGGACGTGGAATTGGCGAAAAACCGCAGAATCGGGGCCGCCCGGCACAGAGGCACGGGCGCTACCGAACCAGCGGGATTTTAGGCCCACGGACGAGTTCCACAACTGACTTCAGGGAACAGCATCCATCTCCGCGTGGAAGGCTTCTTTGTGGGGCTGGCCCGCCTCCGCGTAGAGCGTTACGTTTTCACGCTCGACGATGCGCTTAAACTTCTCATAGGTCCCATCGTGTTTGGCATCGATGGGTAGGCGTTTGCACTTCAGGTAGAGCACCGGCAGGCTTGCCAGTTCGACACGATGCAGCACGTCTTCGGTGTCGGCGACGGCTTGCGCCTGCTCGAACAGGGCGACGGCTTCGCGCACAAAATCGTCGCTGAAAAGTGGGTCCGCGGGCAGCAGCCCAAGGTGGATGTGCGTCTCCGGGGTCACTCGCCCGTGCAACAAGTCAAAATAGGCGCGCACATACTGCCCCGCGCGGCCATAATAGCCGTGCATGAAATCGTCAATGACCGCCTCGACATCCGCGTTGTAGTTCCAGAGCAGGCGCGAGAGGACGTACATGCGCAGTTCCGAGAACTCGCCGCCGCGGCTCTGGTAGGCCGCTTGTTCCATCACGCCGATGGCGTTGTTCTCCGCGAACGTCCGCAAGTTTGAAGCGAGAACGCCGAAGTTGGGGTAGGGCATCGTGTAGTGGCTGAAATTCACCACGTAGTCCCAGATATACAAGCGCGGCGCGATCGCCGACCAGCCGCGCAGGTCCGCGAGAAAACTCTGGTTCTGCGGGCAGGTCTTGAAGTCGTGCGAGAAGCAGCATTCGATGCTGCACAGGCGGATGACGACATTGTCACGCGGATGAAGCGACTTCGGCGGCTTGCGCGTGTACTGGTAGGCAAGTGTGCCGACATATTTGCCGGGGAACTCGTCTTTAATCCGGTCCGCGACTTGGTTCACGAACCACAGCACTGGCCCGGACTCGCTCTCCTGTTCGCGCGCAATCGCCTGGCAGTTGTCGCACTGGCACGGGTTGCGCCAGTCGTTCTGGGAAACGTCGTAGATCAGGTAATTCGGGTTTTCTCGCATTACCTTCTTCAGTCGTTCGGTGATGATGTTCAGCACGTCAGGATTTGTCAGGCAGAGTTGCGCGCGCTCAAACATACGTTTGCCGTCGATGAGGCTGTAGTACTCGGGATGCGTCGCAAAGAATTCGTCCGGCGGCATCAGCGGGAAGAACGTGTGTACACCCCAATACGCCTCGACACCGCCCGGTTGCTCGCGGGTCCCCATCGCGCCATTGACCCGGTTGCGCGCCGCCCAGACCGGTTCGAAGGCCTCGAAGTAGAAATCGTTGCGCACGGGAAGTAGCGACGCTTCGCTGTGATCCAGCCAGGTGAACGCGAAGGAACTGCGCTTGGGGACCGCCGCCACACCGGGCGTGTACCAGCGGCAGCCCAGCTCGCGTTCGAGGAAACTGAAAACGCCGTACATCGTGCCTCGCTGGCGGCCGCCCCAGATGGCCAGCATCGGGCCGAAACTGCGGTACGTGAAGGACTCATCGCCCTCGTCAGGTGCGGCCGCGCCAAGCAGTTTTTCCAGCGCGGGCGAATAGCCAACGAGGATGCATTTCTCGGTGGCGGCCGTGGTGATGGGAAGTTCCGCGCCGCCCGCTTCTTTCAGCCAGTGCTGTAATTCGCTCGCGGCCCATTTCTCCGATTCCGAAGCGTTCTCGTCCAACACGATTTGATACTCGCTCTTAGTTTCAGCGAACAGCTCATGCGGTACCGGGTCCGCGGCCAGGAAACGGTATTCCTGTTCAATCTTCGAGCCGTTGTTCATCGTCATGGTCACATGCAGCACGGCGTCCCCCTGGATGGAAGCGTCCAGCGGCAGCGCCATCTCCGGCTGGCCGTTCCATGCACCTTCCCAAAGCGCGGCATCCGCGCTGGGGCGCGTCACCTTCAGCCCGACGCCTTGGAGGAAGTCGCGTACCATTTCGGCGGAGTGCTGGAGCCGCAGCACCGGCGGCGCGTCTTTGCTCGGGATAATTTGGAAGAGAGAGAGACGCTCGCGCAGGAGTTCGTTCTCCGGGGAGAGCAGTCGGCAGGTGAAGCCCCAGGTGTCACCGCGCTCTTCAATCTTCAACAACAAGCGGTTGGTCCCTTGCTTCAACACCACCGGCACCATGTCCATGTCCGCCTGAAGGCGGCGCCCCGTCTCGACATCGTGGACCTGTTCACCGTTCAGCCAGACACGCGCGCCATCATTGCTGCTCAGAGCCAGCAGGCAGGACTGCGGCGCGCTGCTTTCCACTTCGACATAGGCGTAAGCAACTCCCGGATCTTTCGGGCTGATCGCAAGATCCAGATCAATCTTGTCTTGATCGCTCGAGTACATGAGCCAGTTTCGTTGCTGGTCTTCAAACGCCACCGTGTCGCCTGGCTTCGGCGCGGCCGCGGCTTCGCCGCCCGCCGCCGCGAGACAATCCAGATTGAACTGCGTAAGATGCCGTATCTCCGCTGCTTCCGCCTGGGGATCTCCCGCCGGGAACGGCCCGCAGAGGAGCCAGGTCCGCATATACTGGTCAGGAGGCACTTGCGTATAGCGCGGGGCTTTTGATTGTCCATCTTCGGGCAGCGCGATCTGGGCAAGGTAGATGCTCGTGTGGTGCTCATGGCTCGCGTAGTAGGACATCCACAGGCGCCCCTCGTGCCACACCATCCCCGGGTAACTCGTGTCGCCCGCGCTGGGCAGCAGGAGCACGGGCACGTACGCATCACGCGCCATCGTGGCCAACACGGTCCGCGCCGGATCCGAGTAGTAGCGGCTGCCCGCCCACAGGTGGCCGTCCGGCGACTGAATAAAGTTCGGCCCGCCCAGGCGGTATCCCGTTTCGTGCCATTGCCATTCCGTGAACGGCACCTTGCTCACGCCGATGTATCCGCCTTTCGAGTCACTCTCGCGCCGGACCAAGGCCATCAGCTCGCCGGAGTCGAGGAAGCGCAGCGTCGTTTCACCCGTCTGTCCCGGGGCATTTAAGGCCGCGACGTGCTCCCAGTCCACGCCGTTCGCGCTCGAATACAGCACCTGCGGCCAGGTGGGCTGGCTGTGGTCCGCCTCGTAAGTCACGCCATAGGCGCGGCCCTCATGCCACGTCACGCGCCACAGCCACTCGCCGTCGTGCAATACCGGCTGCGTAGCCGACCACGTGAGCCCATCCGCGGAAAACGCCACGCGCGGCCGCCGCGTCACGAGTTTGCCCTCGCGATAGACCGAGCCGCCCGCCACGATCATCAACCGATCGTCCGCCGTTATCGACAACTTAGGATCGCGCAGGTCAACACCGGCCTCCTCCAGTAGCGCCACTGGAGACCAGACCTCGCCGTCCGTCGATTGCAGC
>JACPGD010000195.1 GCA_016182645.1 Candidatus Hydrogenedentota bacterium
ATCAGAATACCTGGATGAACTTAATGGAGGAGTACCGCAAAGAGAAGTATCCCACCATGGTCAACCTTTCGGATGGCCCAAAGGGCTCCGAGGAAGATCAAGCTCTCGCTACTCAAGTTGCCACGGACAGCCTCAAAGCGTACCCGGAGATGAACGGACTATTCGCGCTCACCAGCGTCTCGCTTCCCGGCGCCGCCGAAGCCCTGCGCAAGTCAAACGCCTCTCAGCGCGTCTTTCTTACTGGCCTTGCCACCCCCAATGCAATGCGCCAATACGTCAAGGATGGCACAGTCAAGAAGTTTGCACTGTGGAATTGCGAAGACCTCGGCTATCTCACGGTTTATGCCGCCGTCGCCGCGGTCAAGGGCGAACTCAACCCCGGCGCCACCGAGATCACCGCTGGCCACATCGGCGCGGCCAAAATCACCGGCTCCGAAATCCTGCTGGGCGATCCGCTCGTCTTCGATGCGAACAACATCGATCAGTATAATTTTTGAACCCGGATAGGGACGAAATTACACTATGTCCAAAGTATGTTTGTCTTCATTTTAGGGCGCGTGGTTTCACCCGGTTGGGACAGTGGGGCACGCTATCTTCGGCGGGGCTGGAGGCCGGAGCCTGGAGGCTGAACCCATCCAATGTTCCCCATGGAACATCCCATACACAGTCTCCCTCACCCCCCATCCCAATTTCCTAATTCCCCATTCCCCCATTCCACATTCCTAATTCGCTCTTTTGCTGCCTCCTTTCCCATGTGCTATCATACCGCCGCTCATCAGAACTGCCATGAGGGGTTTTCAGTCATGCGATATTTCATTGTGCTGCCCGTGTGTTTGGCCGCGACGGCCTGCTTCTGCACTTCGCCCGCATTCGCCGCGCTGGTCGATGGCGTCGTGGCGACCATCGACAACGAAGTCATCCTCCACAGCGACATTGTGCAGGACGCAGGGCCGGTCCTCCAGGAACTTCAGGCGCGCGCCGCCTCCCAGGAGCAGTTCAAGCAGGAAGCGGACAAGGCGCTTCGCGAAGCCCTGGATCAAGCCATCGAGCGCGTGTTGCTGTTCCGCCAGGCGCAATTGGCCGGCATGCAAGTGACGGACGAACAAGTCGAAGAGCGCCTCGCCCGCATTAAGCAGGATTATGCCTCCGACCAGGAATTCCAGAAGATGCTCGAAGAGGCCGGCGAAACCATGGGCGAACTACGCGAAACCGTCCGCGAACAGGTCATGGCCCTGAGCATGGCGCACGCCAAGCAGGAGCAGTTCTCGAAAGAAGCCGTCGTCTCCGAAGCCGAAATGCGCCAGTATTATCAGGACCATCAGGCCGACTTCACCAAGCCTGAGCGGGTCAACGTCAGCCGCATTTTCCTCCCGGCCGGCAGCGACGCCCAGGAGCGCACCAAGGCCCGCGCCCAACTCGAAGCCCTGAAAGAAGAACTGGCCCTCGGCGCGGATTTTGCCGAACTCGCCAAGAAGTATTCCAAAGGCCCCGACGCCGAATCCGGCGGGCTGGTCGGCTGGATTAGCCGGGGCGATTTCGTGGGCCCCCTCGAGGATGCCGCCTTCAGCCTGTCGGCAGGCGGCCTGAGCGAGGTCATCGAAACAGACTTCGGCTACACGCTTCTGCGCATCAACGAGAAGTCCGGGGCCGGCACCGGCTCCTTCGATGAAGTCCGCACCGAGATCGAGCCCATTCTCCGCCAAAACTACACCACCGAACGCTATACGAAATGGGTCGACGAACTGCGCAAGCGCAGCCGCGTCATGATCTACCTGTGACCACGCCGCCCGCCATGATACGCCGCACCCTCAAAATGACCTTCTGGATGGCCTACGACCACCTCGGTACGCTGGCCGTTCTCAATGTCTTGTGCATGCTGTTCATCGCGCCCGCCGCGGCCATGGCGGGTTCCGCCTTGCTCTCGCCGGACCCGGCAAGGCGCGTTTTCGTGGGCCTGCCCCTGCTGTTGCTCACCGGCGGGGTGTTCCTTCCGCTAGGCGCCGTCGGCCTGGCGGAAATGCTTCGGGGATGCCTCACCAGCCACGAAGCGCGTTGGGCCTGCTTCTGGCGTGGTATCCGGCAGTTTGGCCTGCGCGCGATCATGGCCGGCGCCCTGCTGACAGCCGCCGCCTGCTGCCTCGCTGTCGCCGCCTGGTTCTATCCCCGGCATCTCGCCCCAAACTGGGCCTTGGCCGGATATGTGCTGGGCGCGCTCGCCCTCTGGATGCTGCTCCTGCTGATCCCCGTCTCGCTGCTCGTATGGCCCGCCCTGGTGCAGAAACGCCAGCCCGTGCTCTCCACACTTAAGCTCTGTGTCCTTCTCGTCTTGGCCAATCCCCTGTACTTCGCGGCTTTCACCGCCTCGGCCGTCACCGGCGTGCTCGCCGCGCTGCTGCCGCCCCTGTGGCTCCTCTTCTCCCTGGCGCCACTCCTGGTTCTGGCGACCTCTGCCTACGAAGTCCTGGCGCGGCGCTATGCTACAGCGGTCCCCTCGGAAGACAATACGGAGGACGACTACCTCAACCGCGGCCTGCGCGATCTGCTCTTTCCCTGGAAAGGTTAAGTCCCCAAAGACCACGATTCGACATCATCTGGTGTATTCCAAGGGGTCCAGTGGGTTCATCTGGCCCCTTCGGTTCACATAGCAGCAAACCTTCAATACAACACCCGCAGCCCGCGGCCCGCGGCACTTGCCGCTCTTGCGGCGCTGCGCTACACTGGAGCGGAAGGAAAGGGAAATCATGACTCGTATCACTGGTGTCCAGGCCCGCGAGATTCTTGACTCGCGCGGCAACCCCACCGTCGAGGTGGATGTCTATTTGGCCTCCGGCGTTATCGGCCGTGCCGCCGTGCCCTCCGGCGCGTCCACGGGGGAAAACGAAGCCGTCGAATTGCGTGACAACAACAAGAAACGCTACCTCGGCAAAGGCGTCCAAAACGCGGTTGCCAACGTCAACGAAACCATCGCCCAGGAAATCGTCGGCATGGACGCGCTCGAACAGCGCGAAATCGACCGGCTCATGATCACCCTCGATGGCACCAAGACCAAAGGCAAGCTCGGCGCGAATGCCATCCTCGGCTGCTCGCTGGCCGTGGCGCGCGCCGCCGCCGAAGCCCTTGAGCTGCCGCTCTACCGCTACATCGGCGGCACCAACGCCCACGTGCTCCCCGTCCCCATGATGAACATCCTCAACGGCGGCGCCCACGCCGACAACAACGTCGACGTCCAGGAATTCATGGTCATGCCCGCCGGCGCCTCCTCCTTCGCCGAAGCGCTCCGCATGGGGGCCGAAATCTTCCACGCCCTCAAGAAAGTGCTCAAGAACCAGGGGCTGAATACCGCCGTCGGCGATGAGGGCGGCTTCGCCCCCAACCTGAAATCCAACGTCGAGGCCATCGAAGTCATCCTGAAAGCCTTCAAGGAGGCCGGTTACGAAGCAGGCAAGGACGCCTGGATTGCCCTCGATCCCGCCGCCAGTGAATTCTACAAAGACGGCCGCTATCGCCTCACGGCCGAAGCGGAACCTGAGAAAACCTCGGAAGGTATGATAGAATTCTGGAGTGAGTGGGTGGGGAAGTATCCCATCATCTCGATTGAGGACGGACTCAGCGAGGGCGACTGGGGCGGCTGGAAGAAGCTGACCCAGAAGCTCGGAGGTCAAGTCCAATTGGTCGGTGACGACATATTCGTGACGAACACCGAGTACTTGAGCCGCGGCATTCGCGAGGGTGTCGGCAACGCTATCCTCGTGAAAGTCAACCAGATAGGCACGCTGACGGAAACGCTCGACGCCTGTCAGATGGCCCACCGCGCCGGCTATACGACCATCATCTCCCATCGCAGCGGCGAAACCGAAGATTCCACCATTGCGGACATCGCGGTGGCGGTTAATGCCGGCCAGATCAAGACCGGCTCCGCCTCGCGCAGCGACCGTATTGCCAAATACAATCAATTGCTGCGCATCGAGGAAGAATTAGGAGAGGAAGCGGCGTTTCTGGGTACTGAGGCATTTTACAACCTGCGGAAGTAATTCCACCTGGGGAAATACACCTAACTCCTGATGAAGCAGAAAAACCATAAGTGGTATTGGCTCAGCCTCTTAGCCGTGATCGCACTGTGCGCCGCCTACGTCAAGCAGCGCGACCTCGAACAGCGCTTCCAGGCCTACGAGGACGGGGAGGCAGCGGTTCGTGATCTCCAGGTGCAGGTGGAACAACTCGAACAACAAGTACAGCAAGGACGGCAACGCATCGAAGACCTCGCCACGGACCCCGTGGAACAGGAAGCGGCCATCCGCCGCTGGAGTGGGAAATTGCGCGAGGGTGAAGTGATTTATCACGTCGAAGTGTCACCCGGGGCGGAAGTAACGCTGCCCGCGCCCCCCGCCGGCGAACATGGGATTCAAACTTCAAACTGAGTCACGAAATCCTCCTACATAATCAAGAAGAAGCCATCAAGCTTCTGGGCAAGAACGGTGAGCTGCGCAAGCGGATTCAGCAAGAGTCGCAAGTGCGCATTGTTGACCGTGGCGCGAAGATTATCATTGTGGGGGACCCCAAAGACGCTTCGTTCGTGGGCGGGCTGTTGGAAGACATGCTCGTCGCGGTGCGCCGGGGTCATACCCCCACCTTGGCGGAACTCGATTACGCTCTGGGCGATGCCCGCGCGGAAGAAGGCGGCACCTTCGAGCAGGTGATGGGACACCAGCCGTCCATCATTCGCTCAGATGTCGCCGTGCATCCCCGCACGCATGGCCAAAAGCATTACCTCCAGGCCATTCAGGAATTCGACTTGACCCTCGTGATCGGCCCCGCCGGTACCGGCAAGACCTACCTGGCCATGGCAGCCGCCGTCTCCGCCCTCTTGAACAAACGCGTCAAGCGCTTGATCCTCACCCGGCCCGCGGTGGAAGCCGGCGAAAGCCTCGGTTTTCTCCCCGGCGACCTCGCGGAAAAGGTCAATCCCTATCTGCGCCCGCTCTACGACGCGCTCTACTCGATGGTGGACATGGAGCAGGTGGGGCGTTTTATCGAGCAGGAACGCATTGAAGTCGCCCCGCTGGCGTTCATGCGTGGCCGCACGCTCGACTCCGCTTTCGTGATTCTGGACGAAGCCCAGAATACTACCGCGGACCAGATGAAAATGTTCCTGACCCGCCTGGGCCAAGGCTCGCGCGCTGTCATTACCGGCGACGTGACGCAGATTGATCTTCCCAAGGGCGCCACGTCCGGCCTGGTCCAGGCCGCCGAAGTGCTGCGGCATACGCCCGGCATCGGCATTGTCCACCTCACCAAGCAGGATGTGGTGCGCAATCCGCTGGTGCAGCGCATTATCGATGCCTACGAAGCCCGGCGCGACGGCAATACCGGCGATATCGCCGGCCAAGGCGCGGCCAGCGCATGATTCGCCTCCTCCCCAACAGGAAGCCGCGGAAACGCGCTTATTCCCAACGCACTCCCGCCGAAGGGCGAGCGGTGCCCATCCGGACCATCTGGAGCGAATGGGGCACCATCCTTTTTGCCTTCGCCGTGCTGGTAGCCGCGATTACCCGCGAACCCAAGCGAGACGAAGACCTCGCCGTGGACATCGATCTGCCGGTGTCAGACCGCGAGATTCAGGCGAAATTCGATTTCACCTCCGTCAATCTTCAGGCCACAAAAGAAGCCCAGGATGCCGCGGTCGCGAAGGTACCGGACTATTACCGCGTGGATTCGGGCCGCGTCGAGGGGCAACTGGAGACGCTCCGCCAGCGCATCGCCTGGTTCGAATCGCATTACGACGAGGTGCGCAGCATCGTCTTGAACGCGTTGCGTGACTCCACCTCCGACCAATCTACCGAGGAAGTAGTAGGCCGCGCGGTGAATACCTACGCCGCCCAGTTGAAAGAAGAAGCGCCCTGGGAGTCCATGCCGGATACCTCCGCCCTGGCCCTGTGGCTCATGCCCGACCTGGATGCCCTGCCGGCCCGCCAATTCATCCCGGTCGAACGCGAGGCCGAGACGGCCGGGCGGCCCGTCGAAACGCTCGTGCCGGCTGATCCGCCGGCCTTCGACTTCACCTATGGCCTGGTGCTGAGCCAGGTGGCCCAGGAGAGTCTCGAATTCGTCTTGAACCAGGGGATTCGCGAAAGCGAATTGCCGCCGGGCGCCAGCACGCAGCGCGTCGTTATCCTCAACAACAAACCGTCCACGGACACCCAGGCCGCCAGTGAAATACTCATCAGCGAGGTTCCTTCGCCCGTGCAAGCGGCCGAGGCACTGAGCACGCGCCTCCAGGACACGGCCAAGCGCGCGGCCATCGAGACCGCGGAACCGAGCGAATGGGCCAAGCTGCACGACGCCGCACTGGCGTTGGTCCAACCGCTGGTAATGTCCACCATCACCTACGACCTCGTCTACACCGCGGGCGCACGGGAACGCACGCGCGAAGCCGTCGAACCCGTGCCCCGGGAAATCCTCGCCGGCGAAATTATTCAGGAGCAGCACAAACGCTGGACGCCGCAGTCGCGCGCGGACGTATCGGCCTACCTGAGCATCTTGAAGGATGAGAAGAGGCCCGGTCAGCGCGTGCTGGCCTCGGCGGCCGCCCACGCCATCTTCGTCCTCCTGGCCCTGCTGTGCCTGAACCGTTCCGTACACATCAAGGGCTGGCATGCCTCTGAACAAGCCCGCACCCACTTCAACGCCGCGTTATTGATCATGGCGGCCATGTTGATTGTCGGAAGGATTGTCTCCTATTTCGAGCCGTCAGGGTTCCTCATCCCCATCGCCGCCGCCGGCATCCTGTATGCCATCCTCGTGGGCGTGCGCCTGGCGGCCATGGTCAGCTTCCTCACCGCCGTGCTGGTATCGATTCAATACGGCTACGACTGGCGCCTGCTGCTCGTGGGGTCGGCCATGTCACTGGCCGGCGTCTTCAGCATTTTCCGCGTCCGGCGCCGCAGCGACATGGCGGCCGCGTCACTCAAGGCCACCCTGGTCGGCGTCCTCACGATCATCGCCATCAGCCTGGCAACCGACTCGCTGCTCAGTGATGCCTCGTTCCGCAGACTCATGCTCATCGCGCTCAACGGCGGCATTTGTCTGCTCGCCGTGCCGGGGGTCCTGTCTCCGCTCGAGCGGCTGTTCAACATCACCACGGACATTCAATTGCTCGAGTATTCGGACCTGAACAACGAATTATTGAGTCAATTGGCGCTCAAAGCGCCGGGCACCTATGCGCACAGTCTGATGCTGGGCCAATTGGCCGAAGCCGCGGCGGACGCTATTGGCGCGAACGGTTTGCTCGCCCGCGTCTGCGCCTACTACCACGACATTGGCAAGATGCGCCGCTCCGAGTACTTCACGGAGAACCAGACCGGGCAGAACATCCACGACGCGCTCTCCCCGCGCTTGAGCGCGCGCGCCATCGCCGCGCATGTCGTGCAAGGCGCGGAAATGGCCCGCGAGTACCGCCTGCCGAAGCCTATCATCGATGGAATCCTGGAACACCACGGCACCTGCCTGATTGGGTACTTCTACAAGCAGGCCCTCGAGAACCAGAAACACGGCGACGTGCGCGAGAAGGATTTCCGCTATCCCGGCCCGAAGCCGCAGCGGCCGGAAACGGCGATCCTCATGATTTGCGACGCCTCCGAGTCCGGTGTCCGCTCGATCAAGAACCCCAATGAAGAGCGGGTGCGCGAATTTATCGACGGTATCGTGGCGGCCCGCTCGGCGGATGGTCAATTTGATGAGTGCGATCTCACGCTGAAGCAACTCAATATCATTGTTGACGTGGTGACACATCGCATGCTGAGTTCGATGCACGCGCGCATTGCCTATCCTTCCGCCAAGCGGGAGGAAGCCGAGGACAACATTATTCCACTCACCGGCGGGACCGCCCAGTAGCGATGGTGCACTTGCACGTACAAAACCAGTCCACGCGGAAACGGTTGTACCAGCGCGGGCAGCTCCTCGCGCTGGCTGGGCGCATCTGCGCGGGCGAGCGCGTGCGCCAGGAGGTGGAACTGAGCGTCTTGTTTTGCGATGATGATTTCATTCGCCAGTTGAACAAGACTTACCGGAAGAAGGACAAAGCGACCGATGTCTTGTCCTTCGCCCAGGAACAAGAGGACATGCCGGGTGTCCGCATCCTGGGAGACGTGGTGATCTCCCTCGAGACCGTCGAGCGAAATTGTGGCGGCAATGCGGTGCAAATGCGCGAGGAGGTCCGCCTCCTCTTTTGCCACGGAATGCTCCATCTCCTGGGCCACGATCACGTCACCATGCAAGAACAGAAACGCATGACCGAAAAACAGGCGCAATACTTGGGTGTGCCGAAGCAGGCTGCGTGGCGCCATGGCCACACGGGAAACCGTTCCGTGGGCAGGCGCACTGCAGTGAAGAAGGGATAATCGTTGGAAGACGACAGTAGTACCGCAACCGCCCGGGCGCGGCGGCTCCGGCATTTGCTCGTCCTCGCAGCCTGGGTGGCGGTGATTTTGATGCTGTCGAATCTGCTCGGTTCGACGGACAGGGAGGAACCCCTTGTACCGCTTCTCCTTCAGGAGGCCACTGCCCCGGCGCCGCCTGTCCCGGCCGGCCCGCCCCCCTGGACACAGATCCTGACCCCAGAAAAGCTGGTGGCATCGACGATATTGCTTGTACTCTCCGCGTTTTTTTCCGCCAGTGAAATTGCGTTCTTTTCGCTGCACCGCCTTCGTCTGCGCAGCATGGGTGTCAGCCAGAATCCCATGGAGCGCCTGGCGGCGCACCTGATGGAGCATCCCGGGAACCTGCTGGCCTCCATCCTGATGGGTAATTCCATCGTCAACGTGCTCATAAGCGTTGTGCTGGCCGCGCCCGTCGAAGAATTGATCGCGTCCAGGCTGCAAGCGCCTGCCGCGCTTTCCTACGCCCTCGCCGTTATTGCGGTCACGGGATTCCTCGTCCTCTTCGGTGAGATCCTCCCCAAAGTGGCCGTTGTCCGCATGAGCGAAAGCTACGTTCGCCTCGTCGCCGTCCCCGTGCTTATCTTGGACCGGCTCCTGATGCCCATGCGCGATGGGGTGCTCCTGTTCATTGGGTTCTTCTTCCGCATCACGCGCTTCAGCCGCGTCCGTCCCGCGCCCTTCATCACCGATGCCGAATTCAAATCGCTCTTGTCCGAAAGCGAGGCCTCTGGCGTCATCGAAAAGGGCGAGCGCGAAATGATCCAGGGGATCCTTGAATTCAGCGAGGTCACCGTCCGCGAAATCCTGATCCCGCGGCCGGACATGATTGCAATCAAGGAATCGGCGACGGTGGGCGAGGCGCTGCAACTTTTCCGCACCGACGGTTATTCGCGGATGCCGACGTACTCCGAAAACCTCGACCACATCACGGGCCTGCTCTATGCCAAGGATCTGCTTCCCGCCGCCGAACAGGGCGAACTCGAACAAACTGTAAAGGCGCTGGCGCGCCGCGTCTATTTCGTTCCCGAGACCATGACCGTCTCTCTGTTCATCAAGACGGTCCAGCGGCTGCGCACGCATCTGGCCATCGTGGTGGATGAATACGGCGGCACCGAGGGCCTCGTCACCCTTCAGGATGCACTCCGCGAAGTGATCGGTGATTTTGGCGATGAAGATGAAGAGGAGCATCTCGTCACAAAAGTCGAGCGGAACGTATTCCTCGTCGATGGCAGCTTGCCGCTGCATGAACTTGAAGAATTGACGGGTTTGCCGGTCGATGACAGCGAGCACGCGACGGTCGCCGGGTTCGTCCTCGACCTCATTGAAAAGATTCCGGAAGAAGGAGACCGCGTCGAGCACCTGGGAGTGCTCTATCAGGTGGAGCAAGTGGAAGGGAAACGCATTTCTAAATTACTGATCAAGACCATGGAAGCCCAGACCGAAAGCGTGGAGTCATAGGCATGGAACTCTACCTTTTCTACCTCTTTCTCATCGGCCTGGTGCTCAACGCGCTCTTCGCAGGCTACGAGACCGGGTTCGTCTCCAGCAACGTGATCCGCGTGCGTCATCTTGCCGAAAAGGAGAAGGACCCCAATGCGATCCGGCTGATGCGGTTCATGGAGCAACCCGATCGCATGATCATCGTGGTGCTGCTCGGCACCAACCTGGCCCTCGTGCTGGGGACGCTCGCCCTCACCAAAGCGCTGGAAACGCTGCCCTTCAGACAGGTGGCCGCCCATACCACTTTTTGGGCCACTGTGATCGCCACGCCCACGTTCTTGATATTTGGCGAAGTCATGCCGAAGAGCATGTTTCGTATCCATCCCACGCGCCTCGCGTTGCGGCTCTTTCCGTTAATCCGTTTCTTCGATCTGCTGCTGCTGCCGTTCAGCTTGCCCATCGCCTGGGTCTCGCGCCGCTTTCTTGCGCTCGTCGAAGCCGAACAGCGCGATATCCGTAAGATGCTCATGTCCCAGGATGACGTGCGCTCCCTCATTGATGAGAGCGCCCACCACGGCACGATCGAGGCCGAAGAGCAGGAGATGATCCACTCGGTCATGGATCTGCAAACGCGCACCGCCAAGGAAGTGATGGTGCCACGCATCAATATCATGGCCATACCTGAGACTGCCGCGCGCGCCGAGCTTGTCGCCATCCTCAAAGAAAGCGGCCACACGCGCATTCCCATCTACCGCGACACGATTGATGAAGTCATTGGCGTCGTCAGCGCGTTCAGCCTGCTCACCGATACCGCGCCCGACAAACCGGACATCGCACGCTTCATCAAAGCGGTCATTCATGTTCATGACACGATGAAGTTGGACGAACTCCTCAAGCTCATGCGCGATTCGCGGCAGTCCATCGCCATCGTCACAGACGAATACGGCGGCACCGACGGGCTCGTGACACTCGAGGACATCCTCGAAGAGATTTTCGGCGAATTCCATGACGAGTACGACAAAGAAGAAACCCGCGTCCGCCGCGTTGGCAAAAACGCCTTCGTCATCGACGCCCGCACTCCCCTGGAAGAGGCCGCCGAAGCTCTCGAAGTCCCCCTCACCGACGAGGAAGTCGAAACGATTGGCGGCTGGATCATGCACCTCACCGGCCGCATTCCCGCCCGCGGCGAAGTGATCGAGCATGGCCGGTTTCGCATCACCATCCTCGAGGGCGGCCCCAACTACATCGCCAGCATCCGCCTCGAAATCCAGCCGGAAGCAGAACCGCCGAAAGCCGAACAGAGCTCCTCTTCAAGTGCGTGATGTTGCAAGTTTGCTCCGGCGCGCGTTGCTCGGAGGCCCAGCCCCCGCCGCGATTCCAGATGCGCCCCACCCTGCCCGGAGGTCGGCCAATTCCCTCCTTGAATGCCTTATTGCCCGCGATAGCAGTTTTTGATATCATGGCCCCAGATGAATCAGAAGAACCAGCAAACTTTGCGGGCTGTCTTTGAAGAACCGATAAGTGACACGCTCTCACGGTTCTTGGAACTGTTGGGAGTGAAGCCATGAACGCGATGATGCATAAGGGCTATCAAGCCCATGTTGAATTTGATGCCCAAGACCGCATCTTTACCGGGCATGTCGCGGGCATTCGTGATATTGTGGCGTTTCACGGGGCGACGGTCGACGAGCTGGAGACGGCCTTTCGCGAAGCGGTGGATGATTACCTCGAAGCCTGTGAAAAACTTGGACAGGCCCCCAACAAGCCCTACTCCGGCAAATTAATGCTTCGGCTCCCGCCCGAGTTGCATGCCGAAGTCGCAACGGCCGCCGAAGTGAAGGGGAAGAGCATCAACCAATGGGCCGCAGATATCCTGAGGCAAGCCGCCCGCGGCTAGCTCAGGGTTATTTTCTGCAACGCAACTTAGGATGAGGCCATCGAGGGCGCGCCCAGCGGTGCGAACCAGGCTGATCGGGCTAAATGGGGACAACACACTGTCCCCTCGAACCAAAATTAGTCTACAGCGGGGAAACTGCGCAGGTAGAGCGTATCCGCGCTCAAGTCCTACTCGTGCGGCCACTCGATGCCCCCGAAAATGACGCGGACGGATTTGAAGCAGACGGGAGCGCGCAATTCGGCGAAATATCCTTTGTCCAGCAGCGGCGTGGCATCGAAAATACGCGCTTCGCCATTTTCAAACTCGACGCGCAGCTGTTGATTCTCTTGTGCGACTACTCGGGCAATTCTGGGAGTCATCGGCTACCTCAACGGATCAATCTTGAAAATGGGTTGGCCGTCCCCTCATTCAAAACCATACGACCTGGCGCACTGGATAAGAAAAAGGTTTAGAATCGGGAAAATTCAACGCGTGACAGGAGTCAGGGGAGAGATGGTTTCTACAGCACGTTGTATGTGGCTCAGGCTGTTGTGGATAGTGCTGGCCGCGCTCCCGCCAGGACTCTCAGCCGAATCGCAAGCTGAGGCTTCTGTTCAATCCGGCAATAGCCAAATCCGCCACACCTCTGGTGCCACGCTTTGCCAGGAGGCGCTGGTGGATGGGCGGTGGGTGGTCCAGTTTCGCTCCGGTGACGGGCGTATTCCGATGCCGAACGAACTCTGGAGCGAGGACGGGTTCTATCTGGAGTTGGATCATCAACCGCTGCTGAACGGCTGGCGCTGGGATGGGCTACCGGTCACGACTGACGCAGGCAATGCGAAGGAAATTGCCGTCCGCCTGCTGCGGGACGAACCGCCGCTCGAGGTGGCGCTGCACACGCTGCTCGACGGGACGCCGGTGCTGACGCGGTGGCTGGAAATCACGAACCGGGGCGATACGCCGCTGCCGGTCGGGACGATTGTCTCGCGGCGCTGAATTCCATCTCGGCTACTTCACAAAAGCGCAGCATGCCTTCGAAGGCTGGATCGAATGGCAGCCACTCGAACTGTGGACAACCACCATCACCAGCCTGCAAGGCCAGGGCCACGACGCGCCGTTTTTCCTGTTGCGCAATCATGCTTCGGGCGAGTATTTCGCGGGGCAACTCGCCTGGTCCGCCAATTGGCAACTGCAATTCCAGCGTGACCTGAAGGGAATTGTCACTTTTCGATTTGGGCCATTTGCGGAGGCGCCGTTGCGCATCATCGCGCCGGGTGAAACCGTGCGCACGCCAGAGGTGCATCTGGGCCATCTCAGCGGCGATCTCGATATGGCCGTCCAGGCGATGCACACCCACGTGCGGCGCTCGGTGTTGCCGCCACACCCGCGCGGAACGGAGGGCCTGATCCAGTTTGCTGTCCCCGGCGATCAGGGCTACTACGCGCCGTTCAACCTGGACAGCGCGAAGAAGAGCGCCGACGTGGCCGCCGCGATCGGCGCGGAATTGTTCATCCTCGACGCCTATTGGTGGGACGTGACGGGCGACTGGCAACCCTCCGCCGCGCGCTTCCCTGACGGTCTGGAGCCGCTGGTGAAGTATGTGCGCGAGAAGGGCCTGCGCTTTGGCCTCTACCTCGAAGCGGAAGGCGGGCGC